>CADBTH010000087.1 GCA_902797495.1 uncultured Ruminococcus sp. | reverse complement strand
GGCGGCGCTCTGCGCCGCCCATTGTATCGTTAAATTATTCTTCGCCTGCGAGGACGTGACGAAGCATCAGCACGTCCTTCATATTGATCGCTCCGTCACCGTTGACGTCGGCACCGACGGACTCTTTTTCACTGAGCTCTTCAACTCCGGACAAGGCGCTCCTGAGCAAGAGGATATCTTTCATATTAACGTTGCCGTCACGGTTCACGTCTCCCTTCGGAAGGTCGTCAAAGAACTCCCATTCTATTTTGTAGTTAAGCTCAAGACCTTTGACTCTCGGGTCTTCATACAGAGCACGCGCAAATTTCAAAGTGACCTCTGGGTCTCTGTTTTCAAAAGTGATTTTGTATATCCCGACAGGCGCCCCGTTTTCCAATTGATTCTTGTTGTACGTTTCTATTTTTATCGAATCGATCTCTTCGGGAATACATTCGATAAAGAAGTCTTCGGGCAAAGTCATTGCAGTAAACTCTTTGAAAAGAACGACGAGGATCACTCCGGTTGCGAATTCATATTCGGAACGTATATTCAATGGATATTTTTCGTTGTCGGCGTAAGGAATACTTTTGTATCCCGGATGTACGGAAACGACAAACGGCAGCGTATCGATATATTCCAGAATTTTTACGTACTCGTCGATCTGTTCTTCCGTATATACGGGAGTTCCGTCGAATTTAAAACAGTTCAGATTTACCGTAGTGAATTTTGAAGTCGTATAAGGGATCGATTCGATCAGATCCTTAACGTCGCCGAACGTTTCTTTTGCGGGAATGATCCTCTCTCCGTTTTCGTCGTAATTGTTTTTTAGAAATATTTCGAGGTGATCGATCACGTATCCCTCTCTTGCCCGCTTTAGATCTTCGTTCTTGTAGTACAAATAGTTTGTGTATATTCTGCTTCCTTCTTCAAGACCGTTTTGAGCAAAAGAAGCGAACGGAATAAACGACAACATCAAAGCGATCGAAGTGATTACAATAATAAACCTTTTCATAAAAACCTCCTAATAATAAATTATCTTTTGATCAAGGTGATTTTTGATGCTCTTTAATCAAAAATGTTCTGAGTAAGCGTTCTTTATCATTTTCTTCTTTCCTCCAGACTGTTCAGTATTGTATAAACGTTTTCTTTATCAGAAGTTATTATATGATAACGAATACCTTTGTATATTGTAGTAGCGTAGTATTGGTTTTCTTCCTCAACAAACGATACGACGACGTCATACTCCCCTATTCTTTCAAATTCCATTTCAACTGCCCATGATCGATCGGTCGTTATGTCAACGCTGATCGGGCCTTTATCGCCTATGATAAGCAACTCCGCGTCTTTGAATATTACACAATCGCCGTAACTGACGATCTTTACGCCGTATCCGTCCGGCAGAGCGAAGGGGAGCAGAAGATCCTCGTTGTCCATCGCGTCGTATAGCTCATCGAGCGTTTCCGGCATATCGTCCGCGTCGATGGGCAGGCTCTTTATGACCGTTGTGCCGTCCTCGAGAGTGACTTCCACGCCCGTCTTTTCTCGTTTCTCCGCTTCGAAGCTCGGGATCCTCTCGTTCCACGTTCCCGGCTCGTATCTCTTCAGATCGGCGGAAACGCTGCCTGCGGCGGCGATGAGCGAAATTATGACCGCTATCGGTATCAGCCATTTTGCGGAGCGCGGGAGTCCTTTTTCGGGGAGTCGGGGAGCTGCGAGCTCCGCCGCGCGGGCAAGAGTTCTTTTGCGCACTTTCTCCACGCTGTCCGAGATCTCGTCCTCGTCGGCGTCGGAGAGAAGAAGGAGCGCGTCGACCGCCTCCGATATCAGCTCCTCGTCGGCGCGGCGGAACTTCTTTGCCCTTTCCGCCTCGATGATCGAGCAGAGAGCTTTTGCGATATCGGCGTCCGTATAGAGGGGCAATTTCTTTTCGTATTTTTCAAGCGCGGCTTCAAGCTTCGTCAGCTTCAGCCCGCGTATCTCATATCTCGTTTTCATTATCTCCCCCCCTTTCTACAGTTGTGAGGCGAGACCGACGATCTTTTTCTCGATCTTTTTCAGCCGCAGTCTCACCGTGGAGTACGGGACTCCGGTGAGCGACGATATCTTCGTGAGGCTGTAAAGGTCTATGTAGCGAAGCTTAAAGAGCTCCCGCTCGTCCGGAGGGAGCATTTTCATCACGTCCCAGAGGAGCGATTCCTCGTCCTTCGCGTCCTCGAAATAGGCGTCGCTTACGGACGACCCGGCGCCCTTCAGATAACCTAAGACCTCGAGGGACAGCTCGTGACGCCTTCTGTCTTCTATCTTCCTGCGGTTTTCCATCATACAGCGGTCCGCCGTCTTGCGAAGATAGGAATAGAAATATTTACTTTTCTTCAGGCTTTTCCGTTTGCTGAGGACGACGAGCCATACGTCTTCCCACACGTCCTCTGCGAGATGCCTGTCCCATCCGGAGAGGATAAGACAATATTTGAAAATGCTGTCTCCGTATAGAGATATCAGCTCGTTTAAATCTTCGACGTTAAGCATTTTTCTCCGGTTTATGTGCTGAAAGAGTTTTAGAATGAGCGGTTTTATTTCCCCGTACGATCATAAAATGAAATATAACGCCCGGAATAGCAGCCCTTCTCCTATAGTTTACAATTTGTTTACAATTCCGAGCAAAAAAGCCTCCGTCAAGGAGGCTTTTTTGATCATTTTTCCTTTTCTTCCTTTTCTTCCTTCCGCTCTTCGTCTTCTCCCGAATTGCGTTTGTCGACTATCGGGACGAAGCCGATGAAGAGCCCGAGGAGCACGCCGAGGATGACGTTCCTCACGATCTCGTTCGCGTTGAAATAGAGGCAGATGAAGTACGTGCCGATGAAGAAGAGCGCGCAGATGACGATATACATTATCGCGAGCGCCATACCGGGGAATCTCGCTCTCATGCGGCGGTTTGCCGAGGAGAGTTTTTTCGCGGGGATGAGCTTGAGGCTGATAAGTCCTACGACTATCGCCGTTCCCCAAAGATATACGTCTGTCCCCATATCATTCGGGCTCCGTCCATCTCGGGATATACTCGCCCGTACATTCGATCGCGGGAAGGGTCTTCCACAGATCTTCGTATATCTCGTCGCGGTCGAGCTTTTCGAGATAGATGATATCGTGTCTGGAGTCGTCGAAGGCGAATTTGTGGTCGTCCGTGAAGATCGGCGCTTTGATGATTTTCATATGAGCGTATTGAGGGACCTGAAGGATCGCGACGGATGCGATGTCCCACAGCGTTCTGCCGTAGCCCTCCGGCTTTCCGACCCAGTAGTAGACCTGGTTGATAAGCTGCCACAAGAGCTCGCACAGCGGGCTCGCTCCGGCGATCTTCTCTTTTATCGTCCACATATTGACCCAGAGGACGCCGGTCACGTTCCAAGCGGGGCACATGATGAACGGCACGCCGCAGTCGAGGATGTATCTTCCGGCGGCATAGTCCTGGTCGAGGTTGTATTCGTAGACGTGGTCGCAGTG
>CADBTH010000086.1 GCA_902797495.1 uncultured Ruminococcus sp. | reverse complement strand
ATATTGTTACATAATTAATTTGCATATTCATTTTTCATCGACGCTAACAGTTTACCATATATTTCCTGATATTTCAAGTATTTCGAGACAAAAATAGTGTACAAAAAAACTTGTCGATTGCTGTTATTAATTACCAATAGTTACCATTTCATTCCAATTATTCTACATAAATACTCCACGTTCCCCTCTTTACGGCACAAAAAAACAGCAGACCCGCGACGGGGTCTGCCGATAATTCTTTCTGTATTACCGCTTGAGGCGGAAGGTGGTCTTTGTTATGAGTGAGTCGAAGAGCATAATGAGCTGGGGGAGAACTGTGAGGACAAGGATGACGGATATCGCCGCGCCGCGGCCTACCGCAAAGCCTATGTGTCCGATGTAGACGTCGCTGACTCTGAAGGCGATGAGGAATCCGGCGGCGGACATGATCGCGCCGGAGGTGATGACCGTCGCGAAGCTCTCCTTTACTGCGATGGCGACAGATTCCTGCTTTGTGCGAGTCTCTCTCGCGGCGCGGTAGCGGCTCATGACGACTATGGCGTAGTCGATCGTCGCGCCCATCTGTATCGCGGAAACTATCATCTGCGTGACGAAGGAGCATCTCATGCCGAGCAGGTACGGGATCGAGAAGTTGATCCAGATGCTTCCCTGAATGACGAAGACGAGGATAGCCGCGGCGACGGGGCTTCTGAACGTCGCAAGGAGAATGACGAAGACGAATACGATCGTCAGCACGGAGATCAGCACCGAGTCGCTCTTATAGGAATCCTTCAGGTCCTTCGCGCTCGTGACGTCGCCGATGACGAGAGACTCTTCCCCGCACAGCTCCCGTGCGTCCGCTCTTATCGAATCGACGAGGGCGACCGCCTCGTCGCTCTCGACGGGCAGGGTCGACGTGACGACGATCCTGTCGTAATTCTTGCCGCGAAGCTGAGACGTCGCGAAGGCAAACTGTTTGAGCAGGCGCGCCGTATCGCCCGAATCCGTCGGCACGAGGGACGAGACGTCGATCATATCGGCGATCTCGACGAGCGAGAACTCGGCGGTATCGGGGTCGATCCCGAACGCCTTTATCATGGGAAAGTCGTCCGCGCTCATACCGAACTGCGAAAGGAGAAGCGAGATCTTTACTTTATCCGTGACGGAGTGCACTCCGTCGTATTTGATATCCGCAAGACCCGTCACGCTCTTTACCCCGTCCATCTCCTTCACGTCCGCGATGAGCGTCTTCTGCGCCTCGTAGTCGCCCTTCGGGACGATGACGGCGATGCTCGCCTGAGAACCGAACGTCTTTTCGACCTCGCGGCGGCGCTCGCGCGACTCGACTTTTACGAGCTCGTCGACTCTCGCGTCGGAGAAAGCGTACTCCGTCTTACCGGAGAGGACTACCGCCGCCGGGAGGATGAGTGCGAAAATCAGCACGTAGACGAAGCGGCGGCGGGCGAGGTGTCTTCCCCACCCTTCGAGGCTCGGAACGAGGTTTCTGTGCGCAGTCTTTTTAAGCAGGCGCGGGAAGAGGGAGATGAGCCCCGGCATCAGAAGGAGCACCGTCAGCATACTGCATATGATGCCCTTGCCGAGGACGAGCCCGAGGTCGCGCCCGAGTCTGAACCGCATCAGCGTGAGGGCGACAAGCCCCGATATCGTTGTGAGAGACGAGGACGAGATCTCGACGATGGAATGGGCGAGAGCAAAAGTCAGAGCCTCGCGCCCGTCCGTTCGCGCCGCCGCCTCGTCCTGATAGCGGTGCGCGAAGATGATCGCGTAATCTATCGCGAGGGCGAGCTGGAGGATGACGGCGACGGAATTCGTTATAGACGATATCTCGCCGAAGACGAAGTTCGTACCCATATTGAGCAGGGCGGCGACGATGAAGACGACGAAGAAGATCACGACCTCGAAGTAGCTCCTCGACGTGAAAAGAAGAACGGCGAGGATGACTATCGCCGCGATGGCGAGGACGCCTCCCATCTCGGAGGCGATCTTTTCGTTGAAGTCCTGTCCGACGTTGGTGACAGCGGTGAAGTCGAGCCCTTCGAGCACCGCTTCAGCCTCGCGCTCGGCGCGCTCCGCTTCCCCGTCCGGCCCTCCGTCAAAGGAGACGGAGATCAGCGCGACGCCGTCCTTGAAGTCCTCTTTTTCGTCAAAGGAGACGAGAGCGACTCCGTCTACGGCGGCGATCCTGTCGGAAGCCGCCTTCGCTTCTTCCGCCGTCGCTCCTTTTATTGAAAAGGTCGCGGAGGCGAGCGTTCCGAACTCCTCCGCCATGATATTCATTCCGCGTCTCGTCTCGCTCTCGGGGGGAAGAAAATACGCGAGATCGGAATTGATCTTCACCTTCCCGAGCATGAGCGACGAGAGTACGCACGACGCCGCGAAGAGGATGAAGATCGGTATCCTCATCCTGACGATAACGGCGGACGCGCGGTATATAAACTTGTTTTTATCCATTTATTTGCCGTAGCTGCGGTTTTTTTTGTAGTATCTGCCGTTGCCGGAGTAAGAAGCGCTCTGAGCCTTTCCGTTGTAGATGAAGCCGAGTATCTTCGCTTCCGCGAACTTCATCGTCTTTATAATATCGTCGATGTTGCCGAACTCGGAATAGTTGTGGCGGACGACGAGAAAATAACCGTCGATGATCTTCGACATGATGACCGCGTCCGTCACGACGTGTACGGGCGGGAAGTCGAAGATGATATAGTCGTAGTGTTCGCGGAGCAGTTCGACGAGCTTGACCATCTGCTTCGATTCGAGCAGGACGGTCGGGTCGGGCGGGATATCGCCCGCCGTGAGGACGTCGATGCGCCTGTCGGGAATTCTGATAATCAGCTTTTCCTGCGCTTCCGTCTGACCGGCGAGCAGATTGCTCAGTCCCGGCGTCGGCGCGACTCCGAGCTTTTTGGCGATCGTCGGAAGGCGCATATCGCAGTCTATGATAAGCACGCGCTTTTTGAGCTGAGCGAACGCGAGCGCGAGGTTGATCGTGACCGAGCTTTTCCCCTCTCCGCGGTCGGCGCTCGTGATGCCGATGCACTTGCATCCCGCTCCGGGGAGCGAGAAGGTCACGTTCGTTCTGAGCTTCTTGTAAGCCTCCTGAACGGTGAACGAGGATTTTTCGGAGAGAAGATGCGCCTCGCTGTCGAAGCCGTTGTTTCCGATACTCTTTTTTCTGATCTTGCTGTTTGTCATATTAACCACCGAATTAAAAATTATTTCTTATTTAAGCTGCGGGCTCGAGTCACGCCGCCGTTTTTCTTTCTGTCGCGCGCGACGTACATGAGAGCTCCGAGGACGATCCACACGACGAGAAGTATATACGATTCCTTCCCGAAGTGGACTCCCTCAAGCCCCGGTATCGGGACGAGCTGGAGGATTATGAATACCGAGGAGAAGAGCGCGCCGAGTACGGAGAGTATTTTAAGATACGTCTTGCCGTCCCCGTATTTCTTCATCGTCACCACGGTCGAAAGGCAGGTGAACAGGTAACCGATCGAGGCTCCTATCGCCGACATATCTACGAACCAGCCGAGCGCCTCCCTGCCGAGGACGGGGCCGGAGAGAGATACGGCGATGCAGAAGACGACCGCGTTCTTCGGAGTGCCGCGCCGCGCGTCAACTTTTCCGAATATCTTCGGGAGGTATCCGTCGCGGCTCATCGCGAACATGAGTCTGCTCGAAGCGAGGTAGAAGCCCATGATGCCCGAGAGGACGGCGCACGAAACGCCGACGCCGATGAGTACTTTTCCGAACGTGCCGAGTAGATGTTCGGCGGCTATGAGGAGCACCCACTTGCCGGAGATCGCGTCCTGCGGCCAGTATTCGTAGACCGCCGCGGCGACCGTGTTGTTCGAGATGTAGACGAACGCGCCGAACGCTATCGCGACTACGAGTATCTTCATCACTTTCTTATAGGAGAACTTGAATTCCTCCGCCGCCTGCGGGATCGTGTCGAATCCGACGAACGCCCACGGGGCTATTGCGAAGGTGGCGAGCACCGCGGCGAATTTGCCCTGCCCTCCCGTGTGGGCGAGCGCGGCGACGTCGACGCTGTCTATATTCGCCATCTTTTCTCCCGCCGCTTTCAGAGCGGCTTCTTTATCAAATCCCCACGCGAGACGCCAGTCGATCCCCTGACGGTTCGCAGAGACTATGCAGGAGACGCAGAGCGTGAAGGCGCAGACGGCGAGGAGAGAGGCGAGGACTATCTGTACTCCTCCCGCTTTCTTTACGCCGAGGATATTGAGGACTCCGAAGAGGATGAGTATCGCGGAGGCGAAGAGAACGTCGCCGAGATACACGTCGAAGCCGGCTATAGTATAGTGGAAACCGAAGTGGAGTATATCGGCGTCCCCGTCGAGTCCGTCGACGATCATGCCGATCGCGGTGGAGTTCATAGGGACGTTGGTCAGGTACCCGGCGACGAGAAACCATCCGCAGATATAAGCGGGTATCTTTCCGAAGCAGTTCTTCGTGAACGTGAACTCCCCTCCCGCCTCGGGGTATTTCGGCACCATGTAGGCGTAGCTGAACGCGATGACTACCATGACGAGAGCTCCCGCCGCCATCGCGATCGCGGTGCCGGCGACGCCGGAGTTGGGTAAGAACTTTTTGCCGGGGTTGATGAAGCTTCCCCAGCCGATTATGCACCCGAAGGCGATAGCCCAGACGTGCATGGGACTAAGCTGTCTTTTCAGCGAGCCGGTTTTACCGGTATCAGTTGTCGCTTTGTTTTTCATGACGGCTTCTTCCTTTTATTTTTATTATAATGAATATCGCTGTCAGAGTAATAATTATCCCGAACGCGGCGCCGGAAGAGTCTATCAGAACGTCCCGTATCTCGCCCGACCTGCCGTCGGAGAAGAGTTGTATCGACTCGTCCGTCACGGCGACTGCAAGCGAACAGAGCAGAACGAAGACGAAGTGGACGGGGCGTCTCTTGCCGATAACGAACGACAGGGACGAGGCGAGCGCGCCGAGGACGGCGAACTCAGCTACGTGAGCGCACTTTCTGACGAGAGACTCCGTGACGTTCCCTTTGCCGACGAAGAGTTCGAAGAAGGGCCTTACAAGCTCGAGGACGGAGCTGCTCTCTTCGGAGGACGACGGCGCGTCGAGGAGAGACTGAGCGAAGATGAAGGCGAGCTGAAGGACCGTCAGAACGACGAGTATCACCGTCAGCGCGCGGCGTTTGCGATGGCCTGACATCAGTCTCTGAAGTACAAGTCTCTCGTAAAGACTTTGTCGAGAACGTCCGAGAGCTCTTCGCTGTATCTGTTTGCGACGATAACGTCGCAAGTCCTCTTGAACTCGTCAAGGTCGCGTATAACCGCGCTGTTGAAGAACGAGTCCTCCTTCAGAGCGGGCTCGTAAACGACGACCTCGATGCCCTTCGCCTTGATCCTCTTCATGACCCCCTGGATCGAGGACTGGCGGAAGTTGTCGCT
>CADBTH010000085.1 GCA_902797495.1 uncultured Ruminococcus sp. | reverse complement strand
CGACGGAAACGACGTGGGCAAGATGCTAAACGTCCTTCTCGAAGCGAAGACGAAGGACACCTGCACAATCGTCCACATCCATACGAAAAAAGGGCTCGGATTCGCTCCCGCGGAGGCTGACCCGGAGAAATATCACTCCGTCGGCCCGTTTTCAAAAGAGGACGGCGCGCCGCCGAAGACGCCGGGCAGAACGTTCTCCTCCGTTTTCGGAGAGACTCTTTGCCGCATGGCAAAGGAGGACGGCAAAATATGCGCCGTGACCGCCGCTATGGAAGACGGCACGGGGCTTTCGCCTTTCAATGCGGCTTTCCCTGACAGATTCTTTGACGTCGGCATCGCCGAAGAGCACGCCGTGACTTTCTCGGCGGGGCTCGCGAAGGGCGGACTTCACCCCGTGACGGCGCTCTACTCCACTTTCGCGCAGAGGACGTTCGACCAGGTCTTTCACGATCTCGCAGTCCAGCGCCTGCCGGCGACGATCTGCATCGACCGCGCGGGCATCGTCGAGGGCGACGGCGTCACACATCAGGGTATTTTCGACGTCGCGGAATTTTCCTCGATCCCCGGAGTCTCGATCTATTCCCCCGACTCCTTCGGCGAGCTTGAAGAGGCTCTTGAAAGATCGGTCGGAAACGGATCGCTCGATATAATAAGATATCCGAAGGGCTCGGAGCCGGAATACGACAGAGGCGCGTTTTGCGATCTCGGCGCGTATTCGGTCGCCGTCGTCGGAGATGCGGCGCCGTCTCTCGCCGCGGTAACGTACGGAAGGATCTCGGCGGCGGTCTTCAATGCGGCAAAGAGAGTTTCTGCCGAAAAAGGTATCGGAATAAAAGTAATAAGACTCAAAAGAGTTTTCCCGCTCGATGAGAGTATTTTCACAGACGAGCTGGACGGCATAAAGTCCGTTCTCTTCGTTGAAGAAGGGATAAAGAGCGGAGGCGTCGGCGAAAAATTCTCGTCCGCGCTCGCACAGCGCTCGATCGGCGCGAAGGTAACGGTACACGCCGTCGAAGGATTCGTTCATCACGGATCGCTCGGAGATCTTATGGACGAATTCGGATTCACGGAAGACAAGATATCGTCCGAACTGGCAGAATGCGCGGAGGGATAAGATGGATATGATACGGGAGTGCGCTCCTTGTAAAGCGAACCTGTACCTCGACGTCGTCGGTCTTCGCGCCGACGGCTATCACGGGATCGAGAGCGTCATGACGACTCTTCCTCTCTGCGACACGGTTTCGGTTTGCAAGACCGGCGGCGGCGTTCGCGTGAGGATGACGTCCGACGACGAGTTGTCCGGCGACCTCGTCTCTCTTGACGAGAGCGACAACCTCGCGTACAGAGCGGCAAAGCTGTTTTTCGAAGCGTCGGGTATCGAAGGATACGGATCCGATATCGCGATAGAAAAAAACATACCGTCGAGAGCCGGCCTCGGAGGAGGAAGCTCCGACGCCGCGGCGGCTCTTCGCGCGCTGAACAGACTCTTCTCGTCGCCCTTTTCGACGGAGGAGCTATGTAAGATCGCGCTATGCCTCGGCGCAGACGTTCCTTTCTGCGTCGTCGGCGGCACCGCGCTTTGCCGCGGAGTCGGAGAAGAGATAACGCCGATAAAGAACGCCGTAAAGTTCCACGGAGTCATAACCTCCGAACGCGCCGAAAAAAGATCGACGGGCGACGCTTACCGCGCGGTCGACCGCGCAATGTGTTCTCTCGTCAGAGACCGCAGCGCCGTCAGAATGGCTAAGGCGCTCGAGGCGGGAGCGTTCGACGCGATGTGCCGCGAGGCATACAACGTCTTCGGAGAGGCGTGCGGATACCCCGACGACGCGAGGCGGCGCCTCGCAGAGCTCGGCGCGCCGTTCGTCCTTATGAGCGGAGCCGGCCCCGCCGTCGTCGCGCTGACCGAAACGAACGAGCTGGCAGCCGCTCTGACGGATAAAATGAATGGTGAAGGTTATAAAGTTTTCAACTTTTGATAAGGGTTGGTGATAGTATGGGCTTTCTCAAAAAGAAAAACGTAACTCTGTCCCCTAAGGTTTACTTCGTAAAAGCAATGAGCGCCATGGCGATGGGTCTTTTCGCCTCTCTCCTGATAGGAACGATCTTCTCGACACTCGGAAAATATCTCACCTTCGGCGATTCCTTTCTTTCTCAGGTCGGCACGTGGGCGTCGTCCGCGGCGGGATGCGCCATCGGCGTCGCGATAGCTCACGCGCTCGAAGCTCCGGGGCTCGTCCTCTTTTCCGCGGCGGCTGTCGGAGCCGCAGGCTACGGACTCGGCGGCACGTTCGTCGTCGACGGAGTTGAAAAAACTCTGACGGCAGGCCCCGCCGGCGCGTTCATCGCCGTGTTGATCGCGGTCGAGCTCGGAAAACTCGTCTCAAAAGAGACCAAAGTCGACATTCTCGTCACTCCCACGGTCACGATCGTTTCGGGAGTTCTCATTGCAAAGCTCGTCTGCCCCTACATCGCGTGGGCGATGTACTACCTCGGCAACTTCATAAACTACACGACGGAGCTCCACCCGATCGTAATGGGCATCATAATCTCCGCGCTGATCGGCGTTATCCTGACGCTCCCGATCTCGTCGGCGGCGATATGCGCCATGATCTCGATCTCCGGCCTTGCCGGAGGCGCGGCGGTCGCGGGATGCTGCGCTCACATGGTGGGATTTGCGTTCCTCAGCTATAAGGAAAATAAGGCCGGGGGACTGGTCGCGCAGGGCATCGGAACGTCAATGCTCCAGATGGGCAACCTCATAAAGAAGCCGCTTCTCTGGATTCCGCCGATACTGATATCGGTCATAACCGGCCCGCTCGCGACGACGGTCTTCAAGCTTCGCTGTGAGGGAGTCGCCGCAGGCATGGGAACGTGCGGACTCGTCGGCCCTCTCGGAGTGCTCACCTCGGAAGGCGACAAGAACACCCTCTATTATATCGGCATCGTTGTGATATGCCTCGTTCTGCCCGCTCTCCTTGCGATCCTCTTCAGCAAGCTCTTCCGAAAGATCGGTATGATCAAGGACGGAGACCTGAAGCTCGATCTTTGATATGAAATACGACGTTGACAGACCCATAAAAGCGGATAAGCGCCTGCCGGCGGGCGTCGCCGACAGACTCCCGGACGGGATCGCGGACGAGACGGCGCGGCGCGAATTCTTCATGCGCGAGGCGATAAAACTCGCAAAGACTGCTGCCGACGCGGGCGACGTGCCGGTCGGATGCGTGATCGTCCGCCACAACGAGATCATCGCGGCGGCGTATAACGAGCGCGAAAAGGAAAAGTGCGCCACTTATCACGCGGAAACGCTCGCGATCGAACGGGCGTGCCGGGCTCTCGGCGGATGGAGACTTGTCGCTTGCGAAATGTTCGTCACCCTCGAGCCCTGCCCGATGTGCGCCGGCGCCATAGCGAACGCGAGAGTTCCGAAGCTTTATATCGGCGCGCCCGATCCCAAAGGGGGAGCCGCCGGCGGAATGTTCGACCTTTTCAAAACAAACGTAAACCATAAACCCGAGATCTTCCGCGACGTCCTCGCAGACGAGTGCGGAGAGCTTCTGAAGTCTTTTTTCGGAAAATGGCGGTAAGGTCAAAGGCTTCAAATAAGAAAGGATACCCCCATGAGCAAGATCATCACAATAGCAGTAGCGGGACTCGGCTCGAGAGGAAACGCATACTCCTCAGTCCTGAAGACTTTTGAAGACAGAGCGAAGATCGTCGCCTGCGCGGACATTCTTCCCGACCGCGTCGAACGCTTCGGAGACAACTACTCCGTGTCTCCCGAAATGCGCTTCTCCTCGGCGGAAGAGATGCTTGAAAAAGGGCGCCTCGCCGACGTCGTCATCATAGCGACTCCGGACAGACGGCACTACGCGCAAGCCATGGCGGCGCTCGACGCGGGATACCATGTGCTCCTCGAGAAGCCGGTGTCGCCCGTTCTTTCCGAGTGCTTCGAGATCGCGAAAAAGGCGGCGGAGCGCGATCGCCGCGTCATCGTATGCCACGTTCTCAGATACACCGCGTTCTACAGACGCCTCAAGGAACTCGTCGACTCGGGCGATATCGGAGATATAGTTTCCATAAAAGCGGACGAAAAGGTCGTCTTCTGGCACCAGGCACACTCCTTCGTAAGAGGAAACTGGTCGAACTGCGGAAAGTCGTCTCCGATGATCCTTCAGAAATGCTGTCACGATATGGACATCTTCCACTGGCTCGTCGGAAAGAGATGCGAGGCAGTCTCCTCTTTCGGCTCGCTCACGCACTTCACGCCGGAAAACGCGCCCGAAGGCGCGCCGGAGAGATGCACCGAAGAGTGCCCCGCGTATACGAGCTGTCCCTACAGCGTCGAGAGCTGTTATCTTGAACCCGCAAGAGGCGGCAACTTCGGCTGGCCGATCGACGTCGTCTCCCAGGTGCCCTCTCTCGACGCGCTCGAGGAGAACCTGAGGCACGGCCCGTACGGCAGATGCGTCTACCACTGCGACAACGACGTCGTAGACCACCAGGTCGTCAACCTCCTCTTCGAGGGAGGCGCGACTCTCTCGTTCACCATGTGCGCGTTCACGTCCGGCACTTCTTGGGGCCGCGGAACTTATATCATGGGCACAAAAGGCGAGATCATCGCAGACACCGGCACCGATAAGATCACCGTCAACGTCTTCAGAGGCAAGAGCGAGACCATCGAGAACGTCTCGAGCGCGAGCGCAGGGTACGGCCACGGCGGCGGAGACTACGGCATCATACGCGACCTGCTCTCCTTGATCGACGGCACGGAGGACTCATCTTCCTCGATGACCGATATCGACGAAACTCTCGAAAGCCACGTAATGGCGCTCGCCGCGGAAGAATCCCGCAAGAACGGCGGCAAACTCGTCAACACCGCAGACTTTATTAAAAACCTTTCATAAAAACCAAAAAGCAGCCTTCCGGCTGCTTTTTGTAAAAACGCGAATAGTATGACCGTTTTGCGTTACTTGATTCAGCAAACGGAGGTATCATATCAAATATGACCCGTCATATATTTTCCATCATCGCACTCGTCCAGGATGCAATCCTTGTTTTTCTTTTCATAAAAGGGCTTTCTGTCCGAAGCAAAAGAAAAGATCCTGACAGGAATATTCGTACTGTTTCGCTAAGCTCCGTATTGTTCTGGACAGGAGCTGTTATCGCCGGGATCTTCAGTGTTCCCATCACTGTGTTCAGACCGAATGAACTGTCGTCCGACGGCGCAGTGTGGTATGTATTCGAAGCGTGTATTATCGTATGTATTTTTCTTATGCTCGCCTACATCAACCAAACGATTGAATACACCGATACCGAATTTGAAGTCCGCAACATTTTCGGTAGAAAACGCGTCTATTCTTATGATGAGATCACCGGGATCACCGCAATTATTGTCAATTACGGAACCGATAGAATACTATACTGCGGGAAAAAGAAAGTAAAGATAGACGCGCTCGCTCTCGGCGGAGATAAATTTGTCACGTTTGCCGACAAGTTGTATATGCTTCGGAACAATAGAGGCATTCCCTACCGCAAACGCAACCGCGACCCTATGAACGGAAATATGGCTAACCCGTGGTTTTTCTTTATAATGTATTCTCTTGTATTTGCGTTTTTTATAATCTTAGCCGGACTATCCGTTTACCGGATGCTCGCCCAAAGAGATCAGATCGGAGCCTGCATCGTTTTACTGGCCTTTAGTATATTAGGTGGTACATTTTCTATATTCGGGATCCTTGTCGGGAGACACCCGGAACGATATTCCGCCCGGTTTTGCACACTCTTTTTAAGAGCTCAATTCTGGACGCCCGGCGCATTGAAGGATGATAAAAAAATAAAAAGAAAAAATAACCCAAAAAGCAGCCTTCCGGCTGCTTTTTCTTATAAAGTTTTCCCGCTCCCGCGCCTTTTTCAAAAGGGGCGGGCGGGGCTTGGGGCGGAGCCCCAAAAAGCTTACTCACCGAGCACTATCTCAAGCACCCTCTCGTTCGTGTACTTGTTGTAGCCGTAGGTGTTGATGACGGTGTCGCAGAGTCCCTTGAACTGTTCTCCGAAGTACGGGTCTCCGTTGCACACGAAGATGCACGGCACACCGTAGCGCGTCCAGCCCTCCATCATGTTGCGCGCGACCTCTCCCACGAGTTTCACGGAGTTCAGCCCGTAGGACGGGAAAACTCCCGCGGTCACGAAAACGTAGTCGTATCCGCCGAACTTCACGGCGTCCTTTGTGATCCACGGACGCGGATCTTCGATAACGTCCACCTGTCCGCAGATAGCTTTCAGGCGCTCGGTCAGATCCTTCGCCGCGTCGAGCGGATAATCGATCTCCGTAATGATAACGTGCAGGACTTTCGAATCCTTGTCAAGCTTTATCGGAAGGGTCTTCGACCTGTCGCGGTAGAGCTCGACCGCCGTCTTCGCAACGTACTTCGAGCACTCCTCAGCCGCCTCGCGGTCGAACTCGACGTCGGGCGTGTAGGTCTCAAAATACTCGCGCGAGAAGCAGAGATTCCTGTAAGCGCGGTTTTTCAGAGTCTCCATAGAGAGATGACCCTCTTCTATCTGCCGCTTCATCTCGGCTACGTACTCGTCCTCGTAGTGCTGGAAGAGCAGACAGTCGCCGCCCGCCTCAAGGAAGAGCGCATTCGCGCGGTACCAGTTCACGTAGCCGCAGTAGCCGCCCATGTTCACGGCGTCCGAAACGATGATCCCCTCGAATCCGAGCTCTTCGCGCAGAAGTCCCGTCAGTATCTTCTTCGAGATCGTCGCCGGAGGGTACATATCCATGTATTCGTCGAGGTCGTCGAAGGCGGGCAGGGAGATGTGACCGGGCATGACCGCCATCGCGCCGTCCTCGATCAAAGTCTTATAAACCTTTCCAAAGGAGTCCATCCACTCCTCTTTTGAGAGCGGATTAGTCGGAACT
>CADBTH010000084.1 GCA_902797495.1 uncultured Ruminococcus sp. | reverse complement strand
GATATGGCGTAGTTGACTCCCTTGAGAGCTTCAAGTCTTGAAAGTCCGGTACTCTGTCCGTTGTAGGAATAAGGAGCAACATTCGGGGGAAGCATCTTGATACCGCCGGAACGTCTTGCAAGATCCCAGTCCTTACCCGATCCGATATGATCCATCAAAGAGAGATAATTGTTGTGCGTTATCACATTAATGTTGTAGATGTTTGAGTTGACCATGTTCGAGAGCGTGAAATCGATAAACCTGTACCTGCATCCGAAAGGAACTGAAGCTATAGTCCTCGCGCTGGTCAGTTCAGGCATATTGTTATCGTGTACGTTTGAAAAAATAATTCCGGCAGCAGACATCACTCTACCTCCTTTGCATCGGGATTTTCAAGATACGCGTGGTCGACCATTGCGCCGTCCGGTACGTGCGTTGCGGCCGGCAGCTCCGTGCTTCCCGCAACGACCGTTACTTTCGTGTTTTCACTCTTAGTCTTTCCGATAACGCATCCTTCGCCGATCTTGACGTTGGAATCGATTATACAGTAATTCACGGTACTTCCGGCGCCTACGATAACGTCGGACATGATCACGGAGTCTTTAATGAACGCGCCTTTTTCTACCTTTACTCCGCTCGAGAGAACGGAATTCTGAACGACTCCTTCGATCTCGCACCCTTCGGTAACGAGAGAATTGATGACTCTTGCATTCTCACCCATTCTGTGCGGCGGTCTCGCTTCGTTTCTCGAAAGGATCCTGAAATCACGGTCCCGAAGGCTGAATACGGGATCTCTTCCGAGAAGATCCATATTGGCTTCCCACAAACTCTCTATAGTACCGACGTCTTTCCAATATCCTTTGAAGGGATATGCGTACAGCTTCAAGCCGTCGTTCAGCATTGCCGGAATGACGTCCTTTCCGAAGTCGTTGGATGAGTTCTCGTTTTTATCGTCTTCCGTAAGATATTTTTCGAGAATATCTCTTGAGAAAATATATATACCCATCGAAGCTTTTGTGCTTTTCGGGTGAGCGGGTTTTTCCTCAAACTCAACGATCCTCAGGTCGTCGTCGGTGTTCATGATACCGAATCTTGACGCCTCTTCGATCGGAACTTCAAGTACCGCAATTGTAGCGTCCGCTCCGGTCTTCTTGTGAGCCTTAAGCATAAGGCTGTAGTCCATCTTGTAAATATGGTCTCCCGAAAGAACGAGAACGTACTCTGGATCATATCTGTTAATAAAGTCAAGGTTCTGATATATAGCGTTCGCCGTTCCTTTATACCAGTCTGCGCCATCCTTTGCCTGATACGGTGGCAGGACAGTTACTCCGCTGCTGACGCGGTCGAGATCCCACGGGCCTCCTTTACCGATATACTCGTTCAGAACGAGAGGCTGATACTGCGTGAGGACTCCCACGGTGTAGATGCCTGAGTTTACGCAGTTCGACATCGGAAAGTCGATGATGCGGTATTTACCTCCGAAAGCTACCGCCGGCTTTGCGGTCTTTTCGGTCAGAGCGTGAAGCCTGCTGCCCTGACCGCCCGCGAGGAGCATAGCAACACATTCGGTTTTCTTGTACATAACAATTCCCTCTTTCGTATAGATTCACGAGTGGATATTAATCAGTCTTCCTTGCGAATAATTATTGCGGAGTAGGCCGGGAAATCAAACTTCAAAAAGTTCTGTTCAATAACGCCGGACGGCGTTTTATATATCTCAGTCTCACCGACGAGAACGTCGTCGCTGAAATAGTTCTTTCCGCCGAATTTATACAGATCGGAATTCAGAATTACTCTGAATTTACCCGGTGCGTCGAGCGGGAAAGTATAGTCTTTTCGATCGACCGGCGAGAAATTTATAATGACCGTAACAGCTCTGCCGTTAGTATCGTATCTGTTGTATATGACGACGTTGTCGTTAGCGCGTTCGGCCTCGATCCATCCGAATCCCGCCCACGAGTCGTCGATCTCCCAGAGTTCCGGAAGAGAGAGATACACGTGATTCAGTTCCTTCACGAAACGCTGCATCTCCGTGTGTCGCGGGTACTTCAGCATAAACCACTCGAGCTGGTTTTCGAAATCCCACTCTCTCACCTGAGCGTATTCCGTTCCCATAAAGAGAAGTTTTTTACCCGGCATCGTCATCATGAACGTAAGATACGCTCTCATGCACGAAAACTTCTCGTCGTAATCGCCGTACATTTTGTTGACGAGGGAACGTTTTCCGTGGACGACTTCGTCGTGGGAGACCGGCAGAACGTAGTTCTCAGAAAAAGCGTACATCATCGGGAAGGTCAGCTTCGTATGGTTGTACTGCCTGTATATGGGATCCATCGAAACGTAATCAAACATATCGTTTGCAAAGCCCATATTCCATTTGAAGTTGAATCCGAGACCGCCCTCCGATACGGGCCTGGTTATCATCGGCCAGGAAGTTGATTCCTCAGCTATCATCAGCGCGTACGGAAATTCTGCAAATACAGCGCTGTTCAGCTTTTTAAAGAAAGCGATCGCCTCGTTGTTCCGGTTCGATCCGTCTTCGTTGGGTATCCATTCTCCCGGTTCTCTGTCGTAGTCGAGATAAAGCATCGAAGCGACCGCGTCTATGCGCAGTCCGTCGATATGATACTTTCTCATCCAAAACAGGGCGTTCGAGATCAGAAAACACTGTACCTCTTCTCTGCCGACGTCAAAACATCTCGTTCCCCACCCCTTATGTTCCATGCGGTCTTTTCCCTGGTATTCATAGAGCGGAGAGCCGTCGAACTCGTAAAGACCGTGTTCGTCCTTCGGGAAATGCGCGGGGACCCAGTCGAGTATAACTCCTATACCGGAATTATGAAGCTTATTTACAAAATAAGCGAAGTCTTCCGCAGTTCCGAATCTCGATGTCGGGGCATAGTACCCGGTAACCTGATATCCCCACGAACCGTCAAACGGATGCTCCATTATCGGAAGAAGTTCCGCGTGGGTGTATCCCATTTCCACGAGATACGGCGCAAGGAGATCGGCGATCTCCCTGTAATTCAGATAGTGAGCTCCGTCTTTGGTAGATTCGCCGTCTCTCGTTTTCCATGAACCGAGGTGTATCTCGTAAATATTCATGGGAGAGGGATAAAAATGCTCCTTTTGTTTATCGGTGCTCCCTATGTAACGGTCTCTTCGCGTGCGTAACCAGTCGCAGTCGGAAAACTCAAGCTTTGAGAGATCTTTAATTATAGACGCCGTTTTCTGAAGAGTCTGCGATCCGAAGGCGTATGGATCTGACTTGAAGACTGTCGTTCCCGCGCGCGTGACCGCGTATTTATAGTAAGTGTTTTCGTAGTTTTTGTCGGAAGTTACGACGCCTTCCCAGACTCCGCTCGATATCTTCTTCATCGCGAAGCCGGAACCCCAGTCCGTAAGATCACCGATTATGCTGACGGAGTCGGCGTTAGGTGCCCATACCCTGAAAACGTACTCGTAAACTCCGGAGGACACGTCATGGAAAAAATGACATCCGAGCAGATCGTACGCCGTAAAATTAGTTCCCTGATGAAAGAGATACAGCGGGATCTCGTTATTGATTTTTTCGTTTCCCGGAGAAGCCATATCGCGTTCCTCACACATAGTAATCTTATTATAATATTATAATACAATCATACAAACTAATCAAGAGTATATAATTAACTTTCCGGTATTATAATGACGAAATTTAAGCAATATAATACGCCCCAGCGTTATAATTGCACAAAAATCAACGACCGCCCGTTACAGGCGGTCGGCTGAAGCAAATGATCACTTGTAATATCTGATACTTGCGACGACTTTTCCGATTATGGAAAGCGAATCGACAATGATCGGTTCCATCGTACGGTTTTCGGGCTGAAGGCGAAACTTTCTTCCTTCGCGGTAGAACGTTTTAACGGTTGCGGAGTCGTCGATAAGAGCTACGACGATCTCGCCGTTTTCCGCGACACTCTGCTGTCTTACGATCACGATGTCTCCGTCGAGGATTCCCGCTTCGATCATACTCGTTCCCGTAACGCGGAGAGCGAACAATTCGTCCTTACTGTACGAGCCGCTCGTAAAATCAACGTATCCGTCAAAGTTTTCGACTGCAAGGATCGGTTGTCCCGCGGTGACCCGTCCTATGATCGGGATCTGTTTGGCAGACGGACCAACAACGCTTTCTTTGGGCTTCAAAGTCCTGCTTTTGCCGCTCTGCTTCTGAATATATCCTTTTTCCTCGAGCCTTGAAAGATATGCGTGTACCGTGGCCGTACTCTTGATATCGAGAGCGCTGCGTATGTCCCGAACCGTAGGAGAATAGCCGTTGTTCCTGATGCAATCTGTGATATAATCGAGCATCAGTTTCTCTTTTTCGGTCAATGGTTTCATCTATTCTTTCCTCTCTTTCTTTTCAATTAGATTATACAACATTTTTTCAACAATTACAAACAAATGTTCTTGTATTTACATAATGTTAACATTTGACTTCCCTTCGAGATTTCAAAAGTTAATTTTTCTTTAATTATCGTATTTTGAGATTGCAAATTAAAGAACTTGTAGTATGATGTATAATGTTCGGAAAATTTGTATAACGGAGATGAAACACATGACAGAAAACAAAAAAATCATTTCATGGATCAATGAAATGGCTGCAATGACAAAGCCTGACAATATAGTCTGGATAGACGGTTCCGAGGAACAGGCGGAAGAACTCAGACACATCGCCTGCAAGACCGGAGAAATGATAAAACTTAATGAAGAAAAGCTTCCCGGATGTTATCTTCACCGTACAGCGGTCAACGACGTTGCGAGAGTCGAAGGCAGGACGTTCATCTGTACTAAGACAAAAGAAGACGCCGGAAACATCAACAACTGGATCGAGCCGAATGAGTGCTATGCGAGACTGACAAAGCTCTTCACTGGCTCCATGAAGGGACGCACGATGTACGTTATTCCCTATTCAATGAGTGTTGTCGGAAGCGATTTTGCAAAGTACGGTATCGAGCTCACGGACTCCATCTACGTCGTACTCAACATGCTCATTATGACAAGAGTCGGAAACGATGTACTGGACGCTATAGGCGAAGACGGTGATTTTATTAAAGGCCTCCATTCCAAAGCGGATCTTGACGAGAACAACCGTTACATATGCCATTTTCCCGAAGACGATACTATATGGTCGATCAACTCGGGTTACGGCGGCAACGTTCTTCTCGGAAAGAAGTGCTTTGCTCTGAGGATCGCCTCCTACCTCGGCAGACGCGAGAAATGGATGGCTGAGCATATGCTCATCCTCGGTATCGAGAATCCCGAAGGAGAGATCAAATACGTTTGCGCGGCATTCCCGTCCGCATGCGGTAAAACGAATCTCGCAATGCTGATTCCGCCGGAAATATACCGCAAAAAGGGATATAAAGCGTGGTGCGTAGGAGACGATATCGCATGGCTGCGCATCGGATCCGACGGACGTCTGTGGGCTGTAAACCCCGAGAACGGATTCTTCGGAGTCGCCCCCGGCACGAACGAACATTCCAATCCCAACGCTCTGCATACCTGCATGAAGGACGCGATCTTCACAAACGTATGTCACAATCTCGACGACAACACGGTGTGGTGGGAAGGTCTGAACGACACGCCTCCCAAGAACGCTCTCAACTGGAGAGGCGAAAAGTGGGATTACACAAAGTACGATAAGAACGACAAGGTCGGCACGTCGGGCGCTCACCCG
>CADBTH010000083.1 GCA_902797495.1 uncultured Ruminococcus sp. | reverse complement strand
GCTATCGTCATGACCTGAGTCTGACCTCTTGTAAAGAGACCGCTTCCGTGTACTCTTCTGAAAAGACCTACCTCTGCCGCGAGAGGTCTGATCTCGTCGAGACGTCTGCCGTCAACGCGCTTGCCCTCGTCGAGGAGCCAGCGGCGGACGACGAACTTCTGGATCTTGTAGAGAACTTCGTCGAGAAGAACGTGGCGGTCGGGATCGCCCTCGTCGAACTCGTTGTAAACTCTCTCATAGATGGGAGCCATTCTCTCGTCGCGTACGTTCTTGTCGTCCGTGTCGAGCGCGACCTTGATGTCGTCGATGACCATCTCTTTTACTTTTTCATAGAGCTCGGGATCGACCTCGCAGGAAGGATACTCGAACTTCGGCTTGCCGACTTCCGCAACGATGCCGTTGATGAAGCCGATGAGGGGCTTGATAGCCGCGTGAGCCATCATGATGGCGTTGAACATATCGTCGTCGGAAACTTCCTTCGCTCCCGCCTCGATCATGACTACCTTCTTTTCGGTAGCCGCGACCGTCAGCTCGAGAACGGAAGTCTCTCTCTGCTTCTGAGTCGGGTTGATGATGAACTTGCCGTCCTCGGTCATGCCCATGAACACGCCGCCGATAGGTCCGTTCCACGGAATATCGGAGATGGAGAGGGCGATGGACGCGCCGATCATCGCCGCGATCTCAGGACTGCAGTCATGGTCGACGGAGAGGACCGTAAGCGAAATGTTGACGTCGTTGCGCAGATCCTTCGGGAAGAGGGGTCTGATCGGACGGTCGATCACGCGGGACGTGAGGATCGCCTTCTCGGACGGACGTCCCTCGCGCTTGAGGTAACCGCCGGGGATCCTGCCGACGGAGTAGAGTCTCTCTTCAAAGTCGACGGAGAGGGGAAGGAAATCGATGCCGTCGCGCGGACGGGCGGACGCCGTAGCGCAGGCGAGGATCGCCGTGTCGCCGTAGCGGACGATGCAGGAGCCGTTTGCGAGTCCTGCGACCTTGCCCGTCTCAACGACGAGAGGTCTGCCTGCGAGTTCATAACTGAACGTCTTGTAGTTTTCAAACATTGTGTTTGCCTCCTTGAAATTATATTTCTACGGCGGGAGGTTAGCACTTAAACGAAAATGCTCTCTTCTTCGGCGGGCAGCTTCGTTTAACTGCTAATCCGTCCTTCGCCGTGTTTGACTTGTTCGTGACAAAAGTCGAGGTCGGAACAGGGGATCCCTGCCCCGACCCTGAATGCGTTTTTGCGGGAGAATGCTCCCGCTTGCGGCTTGCGCCGTTCTGATTACTTTCTGAGACCGAGCTTTTCGATTATCGCACGATATCTCTCGATGTCCTTCTTCTGAAGGTAACCGAGAAGGTTGCGTCTGTGGCCGACCATCTTGAGAAGGCCGCGGCGGCTGTGGTGATCCTGCTTGTTCTTCTTCAGGTGCTCGTTCAACGTGACGATCCTGTGTGTGAGGATAGCGATCTGGACCTCGGGAGAACCCGTGTCGCCTTCGTGAGTCGCGTACTGTTCGATGATCTTCTGCTTTTCTTCCTTTGTAATCATGGTTTTCACCTCTTATAAAAATATTCCGGCGCGGAAGCACAGTGACCGGCGGGTGAAACGCTTTTATGAAAAAGCCTTATATCCGGAAACCGAGCATCCGTGACGCCAAGGGAGATTATAACACAAAAAATACGATTTGTAAAGCGTTTTTTATATATTTTATATTTATCACAATAAATCGGGGGTGCGGGCGGCGGCGTTTTGTCGATTATTGCTCCCGCGCGAGCGTTGAAGACGGATGCGTAAAAGATTTTATGCAAACGAATAAAATAAGAAATATTATTCATATGCATAAAACTGAGAACGCCCGCGGCATATGAAACGGAAGAATATTCGCTCCGGTTTTTGCCGCCCTTCTTTTCGTTTATTTTTTGTCCTCCGTGTAAACTAATACGTATAAACACTTGTAATTTAATTAAATATATGGTATAATGTGCTTTAAGAATAATGCGGGCGTGTTTCTTTGCGCGCACGAAAGGAATAATAATGGCACAGACTAAAAAGTACAAGGTCACCGGCAAACAGAATACGAGGGGTTCGGGGAAGAGGAAAGCTCCCGCGAAGAAGGAAGCCGTAAAAGAACGTTCCGTCTTCTCGCAGTTCGTTCCGTTCATTCTGTTCATAATAGCGGTGCTGATCATAATATCGTTCTTCGTGAAGAATTTCGGTACGGTAGGAAACTTCATCAGGGACAAGTTCTTCTTCGGAATGTTCTCCTCGTCCTTCTACCTGCTCCCCGTTCTTCTCATACTCATCGGCGTGATACTTCTCGCGTCGGACGAGACGCCGAAGGCGAGACTCATAGTGTATTCGATCGTGGGATTCCTCATCATCGACACGCTCTGTCACCTCGTCTTCGCAAAGCCGGAGATGATGAGCGAGATCAATCCGTTCGTCCACTTCTCGGAATGCACGGTCAAGGACGGTAAGATCAGCACGGGCGGAGGACTCGTCGGCGGCTTCATAGGCGGACTCCTCTCGGCTTGCTTCAGCAGGGTCGGAGCTTTCATAATCTCCTTCGCCGCCCTCGCCGTCCTCGTGATGGTGATAATGAAGAAGACTCCGAAGGACGCGGCGCACGGCGTCGCGGATTCGATAGGCCGTCACAGAGAGGCGAGACGCGAGGCGAGAGCCGAGCGCGAAGCGGCGCGCGAGCGCGAGATCGCGGAGGCGGCGAGAAGGACGGACGGGAAGAGGCGCCGCGCTGACGCGCCGTATACCGCACCTGACCCCGATCCTTCCGCGGACGGTTACTACGACGATTACGACGGATTTGACGAAATAGAAGAATCCGGTTACGGCATTCTCGACGACTCGGTTTTCGAGGGCGAGAGAAAGACGGAATTCGATCCGACCATCACCGACGAGGACTTCCCGATAACGCCGAAGGACGGCACGGACGTGGAAGAACCCGCCGCGGAAGAGACTTTCCCGCGGGAGGAAGACGAGGCGACGGAGCTTGAGCCGGTCGCGTCGGGGGACGGCGAGGGGCTGACCCTCGAGGAGCTCGACGGACTCGACGACGACGAGGTGCTGGACAGGCTCTCGAAGACTTACCTGAACCCCGATAAACTGAAGGTCGAAGAGACCGACCTCGCCCCGACTCTCGACGGCGGCGACGTTGTGGATATACCGGTCGCAGAGCCGGAGTACGTTTTCCCCGATATCGATTTTCTCATCGAGGACAAGGCGAAAAAGAACAACAACTACAGGCGCGAGCTTGAAGAAAAAGAAGCGAAGCTCATACAGACCCTCGAAAAATTCAACGTACACACGGAGTCGGCGGGACTTCCGCAGAAGGGCCCGACCGTCACGAGATACGAGCTTCGTCCCGCTCCCGGCACGAGAGTGCGCGCGATAGTCAACCTCGTTGACGACATCGCGCTCTCCCTTGCGACGAGCGGCATCAGAATAGAAGCGCCGATACCGGGCAAATCCGCCGTCGGCATCGAAGTCCCTAACGACGAGGCGATGATCGTCAGACTCCGCTCGCTGATCGACAGCGACCGCTTCCGCGAATCGGAAAGCAAGCTTACCGTCGCGCTCGGCGAGGACGTCGCGGGAACACCAATCTTCTTCGACATCTCCAAGATGCCTCACCTGCTCATCGCCGGCGCTACAGGCATGGGTAAATCGGTCTGCATCAACTGCCTCATCGTCAGTATGCTCTATAAAGCGAAGCCGGACGAAGTCCAGCTCATCCTCGTCGACCCGAAGAAGGTCGAGTTCAACATCTACGAGGGTCTGCCTCACCTGATCGTCCCCGTCGTCTCCGACCCGAAGAAGGCCGCCGGCGCGCTCTCGTGGGCGGTCAACGAGATGGAACGCCGCTTCGGCATCATCGAAGAGGCGAAGGTCAGAAATATCGCGGGCTACAACGAGATCGCGAAGAACGATCCCGACAAGAAGCCCCTGCCTCACATAGTCATAATCATCGACGAGCTTGCCGACCTCATGATGACCGCTCCCGACAGTGTGGAGAGCTCCATCGACCGTCTCGCGGCTAAGGCGAGAGCGGCGGGTATGCACCTCATCCTCGGCACTCAGCGCCCGTCCGTCGACGTCATCACCGGTAAGATCAAGAACAACATACCGTCCCGTATCGCCTGCAAGGTCTCCTCGCAGATCGACTCGAGGACGATCATCGATACTCAGGGCGCGGAGAAGCTCATCGGCAAGGGCGATATGCTCTTCAACCCGGTCGGCTCAATGAAGCCGATAAGAGTTCAGGGCGCGTTCGTCACCGACCCCGAGATCGATAAAATAGTCAATTTCATCAAGGAAAACAACACGGACAAGAGCGGATACAACGACGAGGTCATGAGCGAGATCGAGACGGAGGCGGTCAGATGCACCGCTACGAAGCGCGAGCTCGCCGCAATGGCTGACAGCGAGAACGCGACCGCCGCCGCGAACGAGGACCCGATGTTCTGGAGAGCCGCTGAGATTGCGGTCGAGAACGGAAAGATCTCGACGTCGCTCCTGCAGAGAAAGTGCTCCATCGGTTTCGGCAGAGCGTCGAAGCTGATAGACAGTATGCAGGACCTCGGATTCGTCACGGCTCCCGACGGACAGAAGCCGCGCCGCGTGCTGATCTCCCGCGAGAGACTTCAGGAGATGAAGATGGCGGGCTCTCTCGTCGCGCTCGCTGAGGAGCTTCCGGACGAACCGGCAAACGACGGTGATACGTCGGGCGACATTGACGACATTACATTCTGATAGGTGGAAAAATGGGACGACTGATAGCGATCGAGGGGCTCGACGGAGCCGGAAAGAATACGCAGAGCGAGAAGCTTTGCCGCTACCTTGAGGCGAAGGGGAAGAAAGTGAGAAAGATAGACTTTCCGAACTACGCGGGGCGCGGCTCGACTCTCGTGAAGATGTATCTCGACGGCGAGCTCGGAGACTCCCCCGACGACACAAACCCTTATGCCGCAAGCGCTTTCTTCGCCTGCGACAGATATATTTCGTACGTGACCGACTGGAAGCGTTTTCTCGAGGATCCGGACGCCGTTGTCATAGCAAACAGATACACGACGGCGAACGCTTACCACCAGCTCTCGAAGATGCCGAGGAGTGAGTGGGACTCGTTCCTCGACTGGCTCTTCGACTTCGAGTTCAAAAAGCTCGGACTTCCCGAGCCCGACGACGTCATCCTCCTTTGGCTCCCGCCCGAGGTGTCGGAGAAGAACGTCGACCGCAGGAGCGAGAGAGTCCACGTGGAGAAGGACATCCACGAGAAGGACACGGAGTACCTCGAAAGGTGCGCCGACGCCGCGCTCTACGTGTCCCAAAAGCTGTCGTGGCACGTCATAGACTGCGCGAAGGACGGCGTTCAGCTCGACCGCGACGAGATCTTTTCAATGATCTTTTCGGCGCTTGAGCTTTGAAAATTTGCTCATCAATCTGATTATTCGACGGAAAGGAGTACACGGATATGGTATATTTGTTTCTGGCGGACGGTTTTGAAGAAATAGAGGCTCTCACGCCGGTCGATCTTCTTCGCCGCGCCGGAGTCGCGGTCACGACGGTGGGAGTGACGGGAAAGATCGTCACGGGGTCTCACCGTATCGCCGTTGAAGCGGACGTGACGCTCGACGAGGCGCTCGGAGGTATTGACGAGGAGGAGCTTGAAATGATCGTTCTTCCCGGTGGAATGCCGGGAGCCGCGAATCTCGACGCCTCGGAGGGGGTCGACAGATTCATAAAGGAGGCGCTCGCGCGCGACGCGTATCTCGCCGCCATCTGCGCCGCTCCGATGATATACGGAAAGCGCGGACTGCTCGAGGGGCGCGACGCGACCTGCTACCCGGGATTTGAAAAATATCTCGAAGGCGCAAAGTACTACGAGGCGTCCGTCATAGTCGACGGAAATTTCGTCACCTCGGACGGAATGGGAAGCGCGCTCGATTTCGCGCTCCAGCTCGTATCACTCCTGAAGGGCGAGGACGAAGCTGAACGCCTCGCCGAGTCGGTAAGGGCGTAGCTATGTATACGGTTAAAAAAGACAAAGATGAAATGAGGAGCGTTTTCCGCGCGAAGAGAGCAGAGATCGACGCGTCCGAAAAAGAGAAGCGGGACAGGGCGGTATGCCGCGCCGTCACCTCTCTTGCGAGCTACAGGTATGCGAAATACATACTGACGTACGCTCCGACGGACGAGGAGATCGACGTCACGCCCGTCGCGCTCGACGCTCTGGCGCAGGGGAAGGCGGTCGCTTTCCCGAAGTGCCGTCCCGAGACTCACACGATGGATTACAGATTCGTCACGTCTCTCGACGAACTCTCGCCCGACAGCTACGGACTTCCCGAGCCCCCGGAATCCGCGCCTCTCTTCGATCCGGAGACCATGGCGGCGGAGGCTCTCTGCCTCGTTCCGGGCCTCGTCTACGACCGTAAGGGCTTCAGGCTCGGTTACGGAAAAGGTTTCTACGACAGATATCTCTCGTCGTTCGGAGGGAACGCGGTCGGGATCGTTTACAGCGATTTCATCGTTCCCGAAGTGCCGAGAGGAAGATTCGACGTGACGATAAAAATTCTCCTGACGGAAAAAGGTGTGGTCGTAACAGGTGAAAATTAAGAACGTTCACGGAGCTCCGCTCCTTCTGCTGATAATCAGCGTGCTCCTGATCGTCGCAGGACTTGTGAAGATGCCGTTCCTCTCATCGGAGGGAAACGTCTTCCTCGCTTCCGCGGTCCTTCAGGTGCTCATCCTCGCGATCCCTCCGGCGATCTACGCGAGGGCGAGGGGAAGAAAATTCTTCTCGCACATGAGACTGAAGCTCTTCAAGGCGGTCGACATACCGCTGATGATCTTCGCGCTCGGATTCATGATGTTCGGCGGCTCGATGATCAGCTTCTATATCTACCGCGTCGCGCCGGAGTTCTTCGGCACGTCGTCTTCCGCGATGCTCGCTCAGGGTTCCGGAAGCGCGGGGGCCGTGATATACGCTCTCGTCTCTGTGGCGATACTTCCCGCGGTCACGGAGGAGTTCCTCTTCAGAGGGATCGTTGCGACGGAATATGAGCGGAACGGGGTCGCCCTCGCGGTCGTCCTCTCGTCGCTCACGTTCGCCCTTATCCACTTCGATCTCGTGCGGATACCGGTATACTTTTTCAACGGAGTGATACTCGCGCTCGTCATGTACGCGACGCGCTCCCTGTTCGCTTCGATGGTCGTTCACGCCGCGAACAATATCCTTGCGATGTTTCTCGAAGTTTACGTGTACCACGCCGCCGCAAGGCAGGGAGGAAGTATCGTGCTGTTCACGTTTATCTGCACGGCGCTGACTCTCCTCTTCGCTTTCCTTTTCTTCAGTTCGTGCGCGAAGGCGTATTCGGACCTCGCGCGGATCAACGCTCCGTCCGATCACGCGAAGAAAAAGAAGCGGGGCGAGGTATCGTACGTCAGGGAAGCTCTCACGTCCCCCTATTTCATCATCCTGCTCGTCGTGAGCGCGATCGGGATAATACTGAATTTTTAACAATACCATCCTCCAGAAAGGATACAGGATATGTCTGATAACAACGAACGCGATCTGGTCGACGAACAGATCAGTGAAGATATAGACTCCGTGCTTTCCGGCAGACGCAAGAGCGTTAAGGCGGAGAATTCCGCGCGACCCTCCGCGCCCGGCGCGGAAAGGCGCGCGCCGGTACAGAGGATACAAGGCGGAACGAGACCTGACGGAGCGCCGGTACGACCGAGGCAGAACGCTCAGGGAATACCGACGGCGATCCCCGTTCAGCCGAGACAGAACGCGCAGGCGAGACCGCAGGGAACTCCCGCTCAGCCGAGGCAGAACGCGCCTCAGGGAACTCCCGTTCAGCAGGCAAGACGCGCCGCAACTCCTCCCGTTCAGCAGGAACAGATGCCTCACGCCGCGCCCGTCCGCGAGACGGAAGAGCCCGACGACGACATCAGGATCGCGAGAAAGAAGACCGTTCGCGACAAGTCCGAGACGAGAGTGACGGACGTCGGCGACAAAGTTCCCGCGGCGAAGGACACGGAGAAAAAGTCGAAGATCAAAAAGAAGAAAAAGAAGGAAGAGGACGTCGGAGGATCGATCGTATCGAGCCTTCTGAAGACGGTCATCTACCTCGTCACGATCACGGTGATCGCGGTCGTTATATCTATATTCATTATAAACGTCGGAAACGACGTGTTCGCTTTCGTCAAGTCGGACGAGCTGGTCGAGGTGACCGTTCCCGAGGATGCGACGAGGGAGGATATCGCTGATATCCTTTACGACAACGGCGTCATAAACTATAAGACGGCGTTCAAGCTCTACGGATCGTTCAAGAAGATCGAGGAGAACTTCGTCGCGGGAGATTACACGGTCTCCCCGTCGATGAACTACAAGCAGCTTTACAACGCCTTCAAGGAGAAGCCGCTGACGGGCACGCAGTGGGTCACGATCCCCGAGGGCTTTACGGTCGACGAGATCATAGATTTGATGCTGTCATACAAGATCGGCGGCACGAAGGAAGACTACGTCAAGGCTATAAACGAGGGCGACTTCAGCGAATACTGGTTCGTCAAAGAGCTTGACGATAACGGTTACGATCACAACAGATTTTATAAGCTCGAAGGATATCTATTCCCGGATACGTACGAGTTCTACAACGCTTCCGACGCCTATACGGTAGTCAAGAAGATGGTGGACAGATTCGACGAGGTCTACGGAGAAAAGCTGAAGGCGAGGGCTGACGAGCTCGGAATGACGACGGATCAGGTCGTCATCCTCGCCTCGATAATCGAGAAGGAGGCGGGGTCGTCCTCGGACTTCAGAAACGTCTCTTCCGTATTCCACAACAGACTCGCCGAACCGTACAACTATCCGAGGTTCGAGAGCGACGCGACCGTCGTCTACGCGATAGCGCACGAACGCGGCGTTCGTCCGAAGGAGATCACGGCGAAGATGCTCGAGTACAATTCTCCCTACAACTCCTACACGAACGACGGCTACCCGCCCGGAGCGATAGCCAACCCCGGTATGAACGCGCTCAAATACGCGCTCTATCCGGCTGACACGAACTACTACTACTTCGTTTCGTTCCCCGACGGCGAGACTGCGTTCGCCTCTTCCTACTACGAGCACGAACAGAACGTCGCGCGTCTGCGCGAGATGCAGGGACAGTCGTCCGACGACTGATAATAAGAAAAAGAGAGGGCATCGCCCTCTCTTTTCGCATAGCCGCAAAAAAGGAGCCGATCACGGCTCCTTTTTTGATTCGTTTATTCTGCGTCGTCGCTCTCGGGGTCGAAATCGTCGTCGGGATATCCCTCGTCGTCGAATTCGTCCTCGTCTTCCGTAACGTCTTCCGTATCGTCGTCGGCGTTATCGGAGGAGGCGCCGTTGTCCGTGAAGGCCGCCGCGTCCGCGAGCTTCGCGGTAGCGAGGTACTTCTTCAGCTCTTCCGTATCGTCATCGTACATCTTTTCAACTTCGACGTTGCGGTAGCACTCCATGCCGGTGCCGGCGGGGATGAGCTTACCGATGATGACGTTCTCCTTGAGTCCGAGGAGGTGGTCG
>CADBTH010000082.1 GCA_902797495.1 uncultured Ruminococcus sp. | reverse complement strand
GACGTCTGCGCGACGTGCGTGGGAGCCAAGGCGATAAAGTACATCCTTCCGAATTTCGCCGCGGGCGTAAAGAAGAGATTTGCAAACGGCGCGAAGCCGATAAACCTTCTTATCTGCGAAAACCTGATGGACGCCGATCTCTACGTGAGAGACCTTCTCTCCGGTATGCTGACTCCGGAAGAGCTTGAGACCGTGGGTCTCGTCGAGACGTCGGTCGGCAGGATGGTGCCCGTTCCGAAGGCGAAGGGCGAAGGTGAAAACCCGCTCTCGATCGCCGTCGAGGAATACGGAGTCCTTCCGATAGACCGCGCCGCGATAAAGGGCGAGTGGCGCGAGGTCAACAATATCGTGCCCTTCTCTCCCTTCCACTACTACGTTGAGAGAAAACTCTACATACACAACATGGGTCACGCGATCACGGCGTACCTCGGAGAGAGCGTATTCGGCGACGAGTACATCTATCAGAGCATAGGCCGCCCCGAGGTGCGCCTTATCGCGGAGGACGCGATGATAGAGAGCGCGATGGCGCTTTCAAAAAAATACGGGACCGAATTCGAGCCCCTTATGCAGCACGTATGGGATCTGCTCCGCCGTTTCGGCAACCGCGCGCTCGGCGACACGTGCGCGAGGGTCGGCGCGGACATTCCGAGGAAGCTCGCTCGCGCAGACAGACTGATAGGCGCGGCGGAAAACTGTCTGTCTCAGGGTATCGCGCCGGTATATATCTGTCTCGGCGCTGCCGCAGCCCTTCACGACTACATAAAACAAAACCCGGACGAAGACCCGACGGCGGCGTTTGCAAAGCTCACGGGGCTTGAAGAAGGTTCGTTCATAACGAGGACTGTCTCGGAGTTTTACGGTATGTTCAAGGACGGCGCGCCTCTTGGCGATATAAGAGCAAAAGCCGACAGTATCAAAAAGAAAGAAACAGGAATGATAGTATAAAGGAGAATAAAAATGTTAGTATCTGCAAAAGAAATGCTCACGAAGGCCAAGGCGGGACACTACGCCGTAGGCCAATTCAATATCAACAACCTGGAGTGGACAAAAGCCGTTCTCACGACGGCTGAAGAACTGAAGAGTCCGGTTATCCTCGGAGTTTCCGAGGGCGCGGGAAAGTATATGTGCGGCTTCAAGACGGTAGCCGACATGGTAAAGGCGATGATCGAGTCTCTCGGTATCACCGTTCCCGTCGCGCTCCACCTCGACCACGGAACGTACGAGGGATGCCTCAAGTGCATCGAAGCGGGATTCTCGTCGATCATGTTCGACGGCTCTCACTACCCGATCGAAGAGAACGTGGCGAAGACTACGGAGCTCATAAAGATCACGCGTGAAAAGGGTATGTCCATCGAAGCCGAGGTCGGATCGATCGGCGGCGAAGAGGACGGAGTCATCGGAATGGGCGAGTGCGCAGATCCGGACGAGTGCAAAATGATAGCCGACCTCGGAGTAACGATGCTCGCGGCGGGTATCGGAAACATCCACGGCAAGTATCCCGAAAACTGGCCCGGTCTCTCGTTCGAGACTCTCGACGCGATCCGGCAGAAGACCGGCGCGATGCCCCTCGTTCTTCACGGCGGCACGGGTATCCCCGCGGATATGATAAAGAAGGCGATCTCCCTCGGCGTTTCAAAGATCAACGTGAACACCGAATGTCAGATCTCCTTCGCGGAAGCTACGAGAAAGTATATCGAAGAGGGCAAGGACCTCGTCGGCAAGGGCTTCGACCCGAGAAAGCTCCTCGCTCCCGGCACGGAAGCGATCAAGGCGACCGTAAAAGAAAAAATGGAGCTCTTCGGCTCCGTAGGCAAAGCTTGAATATATAAGAAGCAAAAAAGCTCCCGGCTTCCGGGAGCTTTTTAATTCAGCATTTTGTTTTGAGCCAGATGAGAAGCTCGTCGATATCGTCCTCCGAGAGGACTTTGTTGCTGTAAAGAGAGTCGAGAAGATTGACGAAAGAACCCCCGTGATACTTTTCGATGAAATCGGAAGTTACGGAGTGTACGTACGCGTCTCTTTCAGCTACGGGAGTATAGTAACGTTCCTTGCCCTTCTTTTCGGAAGTAACGTATCCTCTGTCCTGAAGTCTTACGAGGAAAGAGATGAGAGTCGGAGCCTTCCAGCCTTTGTCCTTGCCGACGGCGTCCATGAGGTACGCGGTATTGACCGGAGGAGTTCCGTTCCATATAGCGTTCATAACTTCAAACTCCGCTTCGGGGAGTTTCTTTGTGTAATCGGGAGTAATCTTTTCAGCCATTCTGTATATTCCGCCTTTCAAGCCGCTCTGTTCGGCGTCGCGCGCCGGCGGCAGAAAATGATCATCATGAGGTGAAGTGAGACTATTATACACTCGTCTAACTTATTTGTCAACACCTAAACGATCTTTTTTGAGAAAAAATATATGTATTTGTCTAAAAGAGTGAATTTAGACATTTACCTACGCGATTTGAGACATCAGTAGACCATTGTGACAAGGCCGCCGACGATCTTTATATCGTTTGATTTATACGCGCCGCCGAACTCTCCGTCGAGGGTCCACGGGATCTCCTTGTCGCACTCGTAGGAGAGCGAGTCCGTCGTAAACTGCAGAAGCTCCATGCCGTCGGACTTCTGCTTTATCAGGGCGTTCACGAGGCGCGATCTGCGCTTGATCCCCTTCGGTTTTTTTACAAGCGTAATATCGATCAGGCCGTCGTCGAGGTCGAACTTTTTGAAGAGCGGGAGCTTGAATCCGCCGACCCGCCTCGTGTTCGAGAGCATACCGTAGATGAAGTCGTCCTCGATCGTCTCTCCGTTGACCGTGAATTTTACGTGGAAGCTCTCGATATGAGCGACGGCCTTTATTCCGCCTATAACGTACGCCGCGTGTCCGATCGCTTTTTTGAGGCTTCTCGACGTGGCGTAGGAGACGTCGGAAAAGACTCCGAACGCGGCGACGTAGACGTAAGTCTTATCGCCGAAGAAGCCAACGTCGATTTTGTGCTCCTCACCTTCGACGATCTGTTTCGCCGCTTTTACGGGGTCGCTCGATATCCCTCGGGTCTTTGCAAAATCGTTTGTCGTACCCGTCGGTATATAGCCGAACTTCGGACGGGACGCGCCGTCAATACCGAGAAGAGCGCCGCAGGTCAGATTGAGAGTGCCGTCTCCGCCGCAGCAGACGACGACGTCGAAATCTCCGCCTCTGCCGGTCACGGTCTCCTTCAGGTGTTCTACGCTCTGCGAGACTACCGTCTCGACGTCGTATCCGCCCTTTATGAAAACGTCGATGATCTCTATCATGCGCGGACCGACCGCGCTTTTTCCGGCGGATGGGTTTACAACGAGCATCAGTTTTTTCATGATCCTGTACCGTCAGCAAAAATATTTTTTGAGGTTTTGTACGCTTCTTGCGGCGCACTCCATCTGATCCATTCCGCGCCACGACTGGGAATCCTGCTCTACGACGAGCCACTCACTTCCCGAGAACTCCGCCGCGGAGAGTATCGAGGGAACGTCGAGCGCTCCATCTCCGACGGGGCAGGCGAAGGTCGAAAAGTCGCCCTCAACGCCCTCGTTGAAGTTGAAGTCCTTGAGATGGAGCACGGGAGCTCTTCCCCTGTATTTGCGGATCAGCTTCGCCGGCTCGAGTCCGCTGTACTTTGCAAATCCGCAGTCGATCTCGGCTTTCACAGTATCCGGATCGAAGCAGTTATAGAGAACGTCGAGCGCGTACTCGCCGTTCGCCTTTTCAAACTCGAATCCGTGGTTGTGATAAAGAAGCTGGATGCCGGCGTTCTTAAGCGCCTTTCCGAGGCGGCTGAAGCCTTTCACGAAATAATCGTATCTGTCGCTTCCTATAAACATACCGAACGCTCCGGGGATAGCCGCGTACTCGCAGCCGAGAGCCTTCAGATTCGCTACCGTGTCGTCGATATTCTCCGTCAGGGTCCAGAAGGAGAGGTGGATCGAGACGACCTTGAGTCCGAGCGTGTCGCAGATCCCTCTGAAATAGTGAGGGGACAGACCGTAGTATCCCGCGGGCTCTACTCCGTCGTAACCCGCTTCCTTGATCTTCTTGAGAACTCCTATCGGATCGTCGTCGAAAATATCTCTTGCCGAATATAACTGATATGCGATCGGGAAAGTCATAATTGAAAACCTCTTTTTAATGTATATTTAAGTATACAACATAGAAGCGACAAAATCAATATTTTATCGATAATATTTTTCTTTCGGCGCCGGTTCGATAAATATTTATAATGAGATATTGACAAACATAAAATTATTGTTATAATTATATTAAGAAATATTATTTTAGGAGAGATCCGAAATGAAAAAAATCACGTCACTTCTGATGGCCGCGCTGATCGTCATATTCTCCGCGGTCTCCGCAATACCGGTTTTCGCCGCTCAGCCGGAAATATCCGTCTCCCTGACGTCGGCGGAAGGATACCCCGGCGACACGGTATCGATCGACCTCAACGTCGACCGGAACGACGGCATCTATTCCTTATGGTATCTTATGTACTACGACAAGGACGCGCTCTCTCTCGAAGGCGTCTCCTTCAATGAAGAGCTCACCGAAGCCGGAGATTTCTACGCGACCGCACAGAACGTCCCCGCGGAGGGTCTGACGGGTCCCGTCGCTCAGGCTGCCCTCGCCGCGCTTGACTCTCAGGGAGTCGACGTTTCCGCGATGGCTTACAAGGTCATCCAGTTCGAAGCAAAAAGCATAAACGAGGACGTCACGTTCACGGGACGCGCCGCCACCTTTACCTTCAAGATCCTCGACGGAGCTCAAGGCTCTTACGAAGTATCGCTTATCCCCGTAGAAGGAAACATCATCAACTGTAATTTCGACGACCTCGCGGTATCGACCGACCAGGGCACCGTCACGGTCAAGGAAAAGGACGTTACTCCGGGCGACGCCGGCAAACTGGCTCTCGATCTCTCGTCCGACGACGGATACGTCGGCGACACCGTAGACCTCGACCTTTCGATAATCGAGAACGACGGCGTTTTCGGATTCTGGTATCTGCTCTGCTACCCGAAAGATGCGCTTGAGCTTACAAGCGTTCAGTACGCTCCCGCTCTTACCGCTCTCGGCGAATTCTACGACACTCCGAACAACGCGTCGGAGGGGGATCTCGCCGGAGTCGTTGCTCCTGCAGCTCTCAAATTCCTGAAGGACAACGATATCGATACTTCGTTCTACGCATTCAAGGTAATATTCTTTGAAGCGAACGACCACGAAAACGACGTTACGTACACGGGAGACGCGGCGACGCTCAGCTTCCGTATAAAAGATGAAGCGGAAGCATATTCCTCGACAGGCGGCACGGTTTCGTGCCCCGTATTCCTCATTCCCGTCGACGGCAACGAGATCAACTGCGCGGGAGAGGATCTTGAGACAGAGCCCGTTGTCAGCTCCGTCGGCATTATCTTCGACGAGATCGAAGTCGGCGACGTCATGTTCAATCTCACGGACGCTACGGGCTTTGCAGGCGACGAAGTGACGATGGACCTCAACGTTACGGACAACCCCGGCATTTTCAGCCTCGTAACTCTTCTCTACTACGACGCTGACGTATTCACGCTTACCGACTTCATTTACAACGACGAAGTTCTCGCTTACGGCGAATTCGTCGATACGCCCGCTAACCTTTCGGAAGCCGAACTTGCGGGAGTATTCCCGCCCAAAGCGCTCGCCAAGCTCAAAGAGCTCGGGATCACGACTTCCGACAAGAATTACAAAGTCATCTATTTCGAAGGCACGAGCCTTACCGAAAACGCAGATTTCGAAGGAACTTACGCTACTCTGAGATTCAAGATCGCCGAAGACGCGACGCCCGGCGACTACGAGATCGGACTTCAGTGCGTTTTCGGATACATAATCAACGTTGAAGGACAGGACGTCGACGCGCTGTACAATCCCGGCACTATCACGGTAAAAGAGCCCATTAATCCCGAGCCGCAGCCCGAGCCCGAACCCGAACCGCAGCCCGAGCCCGAACCCGAACCGGCTCCCGAACCGAAACCCGCGCCGGAAGACGAGCCCGCTCCCGCGCCGGCTCCTTCGGAGCCCGCAAATCCTTCGACCGGAGACAACGTCAACCTGCTCTTCCTCATAGCCCTTCTCGCAACGGCAGGTCTGTTTATCGGCGTTTGGTCCTACTATCTCCGCCGCAAAGCGGATCGCGCTGAATAAGGAAATATCGGACGGTTAATTTAAGAAGACGATGCCCGAAGACGCGCGACGCGTGTTCTTCGGGCAGACCTTTTATCACAAAGTCTTCACATTTTATTCAGCGAAGATTCAGCCGTCCTGCCGCCGCTCTTATTGACAAGCGCGGCAAAAAAGATTATAATATAAACACAATAAAAAACCGGACATCCGGAAACACGGAGACGTATTATGAAAAAAGCTTTATCCCTGATCATCGCAGTACTGATCGTCGCAGCGACGTTTATCGCGGCTATCCCCGTCGGCGCGGAGAGCTATTCGGGAAACCTCGACTTTTCGCTCACCAACGCCGCAGGTTATCAGAACGACGAGATCACGATCGATCTCAATATCGACAAGAACACAGGCTTCTTCGCTTTCATAATTTATTTATACTATGACAGCGACGTATTTATCCTCAGAGACGTGACTTACAACGATAAGCTCGTCGAACAGGGCGAGTTCATGAAGACAAACAACAACGTGTCCTATGATAAAATGGGCGGCACGGCGTGGGAAGTCACTAAAGACAGATTCAAACAGTACAACGTAGGCACGTCGAACAAGGATTTCAAGCTTCTCTACTACGAAGTATCCGATCTCGGCGACAGCGATTTCACGGGAACGGTCGCAACCCTCACGTTCCAGATCATGGGTATCGCCGAGGACGGCGACTATGAGATCGGCATCATGCCTTCTCCCGGCAACTGCATCAGCTACGATTCTAACGACGACCTTCTCGTCTCATGGGTGAACGCAAAAGTCAGAGTCGGCGACGAAAAAGTTCCGAAGGAAACGGAAGAGCCCGTCAACATGACGGACACGGTCGCTCCCGACAAGATCACGGAAGAGCCCGAGACGAAGAGCCGCGAACAGATCGAATCCGAGGCGTTCGACGACACGGACACGTCCCCCGCTATCGAGACCGTTAAGGGCGAGGACGGAAATATCTACGTGATCAACGACGCCGGCGAGACGGAGCTCTACGAGCCCGACAAGGAAGCGCCCGAGAGCACTGACAAAGCGACGGACGACGCGGCGGAAGACTCCTCGACCGACACCGACGTCGACGCGGAGACCGAGACCGACGTCGCAGGTGAAGCGAAAGCTGACGAAAAGAACACGATAAACCTGTTCGGACTCAAGATACCGCTCGTTTACTTCATCGCGGCGATCCTTCTCATACTCATCGCGGTAGCCGCAGTTCTCTTCTTCATCATCTCCAAGACGAAGAAATCAGACAAGGAACTCGATCAGTAATATAACAAATTGCCCCGTCCGCAAGGACGGGGCTTATCTTTTATCATCAAACGTTGAATCTGAACAGAACGACGTCGCCGTCCTGCATGACGTACTCCTTGCCCTCCGAGCGAAGGAGTCCTTTTTCCTTTACCGCCGCCATCGATCCGCAGGCGACGAGGTCGTCGTATGAGACGATCTCCGCTCTGATGAATCCGCGTTCGAAGTCGGAGTGTATCTTGCCCGCCGCCTGGGGAGCCTTAGTCCCCTTCTTTATCGTCCACGCGCGGACTTCCTTGGGACCGGCTGTCAGATAGCTGATGAGCCCGAGGAGCGAATAGGATTTT
>CADBTH010000081.1 GCA_902797495.1 uncultured Ruminococcus sp. | reverse complement strand
TTTTGCTGATTTGATATTCGGCATCTTATTCCCTCCTTAAAACAATAATAAGAATGTGTCCGGCGCCTGAGAGGGTGCGCCGTCACTACATTTCACATACTGATGTAGTATATCACAATACTTTTAAAAAAGCAAGGGTTTTTTCAAAATATTTTGCAGTAAAAAAATATTTCGAAAAATTCATTGATATTATATATTAGTTATGTTATAATAAGAAAAATTATTATTAAGGAAAACGACATGGAAAACAGAAAAGAAAAAAGCAAATCCAAGCCGATATGGGATATATTCGATATCGTTGAGATCTTTATATTATGCACCGCAGTCATCGTTATCCTGTTTTCTCTTTTTATAAGAATGACCGTAGTTGACGGCTCTTCGATGGAAAACACTCTCATGAACGATCAGTATCTGCTCGTCGACGATATGTTCTACACTCCGAAGCGCGGAGATATCGTCGTCGTAAACGATTTTTCGAACACCGGAGTATACGCGAAGCCGCTCGTCAAGCGAGTCATCGCCGTGGGAGGAGATACGGTAGAGATCAGAAACGGAGTTCTTTATCTGAACGGCGAAATAAAGACGGAAGATTATATCAAGGAAGCGATGTCCGTAACGACGAACCAGCAACCCACAACTCTCGGTGAGCACGAAGTATTCGTAATGGGAGACAACAGAAACGCGTCCGGTGACAGCCGCGTATTCGGCCCGGTAGACGAGAGATGTATCGTAGGAAAAGCTTTTCTGAGGATTTTCCCGTTCAATACGTTTTCACTTCTGAAGAATCCGGAGAAATAAGATGCCATCGGGTACGATACAGTGGTTTCCGGGTCACATGGCGAAAACGCGCCGTCTGATCAAGGAAAACCTTAAATACACAGATATAGTTATAGAACTGCTCGACGCAAGGATACCGGCAAGCTCGAGAAATCCCGAGATCAGAGCGATCGTCGGAGACAAACCGATGCTGACTCTTCTGAACAAGTCATCCCTCGCCGACCCGTCCGTCACTGCAAAATGGATAAAATATTTTGAAAACGAGGGCGGAGGCGCGCTCGACGTGGACTGCGTCAAGGGAAGCAATATTCAAAAGATCTCCTTAGCCGTAAAAGCTATCCTCGATGAAAAGATCAAAAGATACGAGAGCCGCGGAATGATCGGCAAACAGCTTCGAGCAATGATCGTCGGCATTCCGAACGTGGGAAAGTCATCACTCGTCAACAAGCTCAGCAAATCGAAAAAAGCGAGAGTCGAAGACAGGCCGGGCGTCACGCTGAACAAACAGTGGATCACGACGGATCTCGGCTTCGATCTGCTCGATATGCCCGGAGTCCTGTGGCCGAAATTCGAAGACCGTGTGACCGGCGAAAACCTCGCGCTGACGGGAGCGATAAAAGACACGATCCTCGACACGGAAGAGCTCGGCGCGATCCTCTGCTCGAGGCTCTTTGAGACGTACCCTGCTCTCTTTACCGAGAGATATAAACTGACCGTCGAATCTCTTGAAGGGCTCAAGGGATACGAGATACTCGAGGCGGTCGGCCGTAAAAGAGGTCACCTGATATCCGGCGGCGAAGTCAACACGGAGAGAACGGCTCTTATGCTCCTCGACGAATTCAGAGGATGCAAGATTGGAAGGATCTCCCTTGAATCGCCCGCAAAGCAGGAGGCGTAAATGTTAGACCCCGGATTTGATAAATCGTATCTCGATCGGGGCGTTCGGTATCTGTGCGGAACGGACGAAGCGGGCAGAGGGCCACTCGCGGGTCCCGTCGTCGCCGCGGCGTGCATACTGAAGCCGGGAGTCGTCATAGAAGGGCTCGACGACTCAAAAAAGCTGACGGAACGGAAGCGGGAAAAGCTCTTCGACGTCATTAAGGAAAACTGCCTGACTTACGGCATAGCTCTTTGTAAACCGACTGAGATCGACGAATACAATATTCTGAACGCTTCCCTACTTGCTATGAAACGTGCGGCAGACTCGCTTTCCGTTAAACCGGATCTCATCCTCGTGGACGGAAACAAGGCTCGCGGATTCGACTCTCCCGCGGAAGCCGTCGTCAAAGGCGACGGCAAATCGCAATCGATCGCGGCGGCGTCGGTACTTGCAAAAGTGACGAGAGACAGACTATGCTCAGCTCTCGATTCGCTCTATCCTCAGTACGGGTTCGCTAAGCACAAGGGATATCCGACGAAGGATCACATGGTCGCGGTATACAGATACGGCCCGTGCCCCGAGCACAGAACGACTTTTCTCTCCTTTCTTGAAACGAAGAAGGATTCGCTCGAGTCCGCGCTCAAAGAGTTGATTTTAAATGAAAACAAATGATACCGATACTGCGGCGGTAGGAAAATTCGGCGAGAAGGCCGCGGTAAAATTTCTCAAAAAGAACAAATACAAGATCGTCGCTACGAACGCTCGCGCCGGCCGCTCCGAGATCGACGTCGTCGCCAAGACAAAAGACACGCTCGTGTTCGTTGAAGTCAAAACGAGAACTTACAAAGAGGGCCGTACCGCATACTCGAGACCGGCGGACGCTGTCAACAAATCCAAAATCACATATCTTATAAGAGGAGCGGATAGATTTTGCGGCGAATACGGCACGAAATACGCTGACTTTTACAAAAGATTCGACGTTATCGAAGTCTATCTCGACGGCGACGGGCCTAAGATGAGAGTCAAAGAGATCCGCCACTTTGAAAACGCGTTCGGGAGAAATTGATGGATTATTTCGATCTGCACTGCGATACCGCAACGGAGCTTTACGACAGAGGCGAGACTCTTTCCGATAACACCTGTCATATCAAAAGCGGATACGCGCGGGAGTTTGAGCGTTACGGGCAGGTATTCGCAGTCTTTTCAAAGCAAGGGACGTCCGACGACTTATGTTACGACAGATTTTTTAAAGTCGTCGACCGGTTTGAATCGGCAAACGGCGCAGAATTCCGTCTCACTGCAGAAGACCTGCGGGAAGAAGGACAAAACTTCATCCTCTCGGTAGAGGACGCAAGGCTTCTTGCGGGTGACGCCCGCAGAGTCCGCTCCCTTTTCGACAGAGGCGTCAGGCTGATCACTCCCCTCTGGGCGGGAGTTTCTTGCATCGGCGGCTCGTTCGATACCGACGAGGGGCTGTCACGCTTCGGAAAAGAAGTAGTCGACGAATGCTTAAAGTTCGGGATCATAACGGACGTATCGCACGCGTCCGGAAGGTCTGCGGACGAGATACTTTCAGCCGCCGAGACTTACGGAGCTGCCGTGATCGCGTCGCACAGCGACTCGTATTCGGTAAATCCCCATCCGAGAAACATAACAGATGAACGCGCGAGAAAGGTCGCGCGCACCGGCGGGATCATCGGAGTATGCCTTCACTCGCCTCATCTTTCCTCAAGCGGCGCGAACGTCTGCACAATCTTCGAACACGTAGACCGTCTTATCTGCGAAACGGACGAGAAGCACGTCGCGATCGGCGCAGACTTCGACGGAACGGACGCTCTGCCGGACGGGATATCTTCACAACGCGACGTTTACTTTATAGCGAACGAGATGCTGAAGCACAACTATTCGCAAGACACCGTCGACCGCATTACGTTCGGCAACGCATATGATTTTTTCAAAAACAATTTACCCAAAAGAAGGAATATGAAATGAGATACCTCAGCACAAGAGACACGTCAAACGACAAAAAATACGTTACATCCGCGGAAGCGATCAAAACGGGTCTTGCACCCGACGGCGGACTTTATATGCCCGAGTCGATCCCGCGTTTATCGATCGACGACATAAAGGATCTCTCCTCGCTTCCCTACGAAAAAAGGGCAGGCAGGATCCTCTCGATGTTTTTGACCGACTACGATGAGAGCGCGATCGAAGAAGACTGCCGCACCGCTTATTCCGAGGAAAGATTCCCCGGCGGCGCCGCTCCTCTCGTTCCCGTAACGAAAACGTGGAGCGCTCTCGAACTGTGGCACGGGCCGACCTGCGCCTTCAAGGATATGGCGCTTCAGATAATGCCGAGACTTTTGTCCCGCGCGCTCACCATGACCGGAGAAAGCCGCCGTGCGCACATCCTCGTCGCGACTTCGGGAGACACCGGCAAAGCGGCTCTCGAGGGATACCGCGACGTCGACGGGATAGATATAACGGTATTTTACCCGGTCGACGGAGTAAGCCCGATGCAGAAGCTCCAGATGACGACTCAGCAGGGCTCCAATGTCAACGTATGCGCTGTCGAAGGTAATTTCGACGATGCACAGACCGGAGTCAAAAAGATCTTTTCGGACGAAGACGCCGCGGCTGAAGCCGACGCGAAAGGCTTCTTCTTCTCGAGCGCGAACTCCATAAACTGGGGTCGTCTCGCTCCGCAGATCGTTTACTACGTCTCGGCTTACTGCGACCTTGCAACGTCCGGCAGGATAGAGTTCGGCGATAAGATCAACTTCTGCGTACCGACCGGCAACTTCGGCAACATCTTCGCGGGATATATCGCGCGCGAAATGGGTCTTCCCGTCGCGAGATTAATCTGCGCTTCAAACTCGAACTGCGTACTGACCGATTTCATCAGAACGGGAACTTACGACAGAACGAGAGAGTTTTTCAAAACGATGTCGCCGTCTATGGATATCCTGATATCAAGTAACCTCGAGCGTCTCATATGGCTCACGTCCGGCGCGGACGTCACTGCGGACTGCATGAAAAAGCTCTCCGAAGACGGCAAATACACGGTTCCCGCCGAAACTCTCAAAAAGATAAGATCCGCATTTTCAGGCTACTTTGCGGATGAAAAGACGACGTCCGAAACTCTTGCGGCAACGTTCAGGGATCACGGATACCTCGCCGATACTCACACGTCCGTAGCCATAGGATGTTACAATGCATATAAAGCGGAATCCGGCGACGAAACTCAGACCGTCATAGTTTCCACGGCGAGTCCGTTCAAGTTCGCTCACGACGTCTGCACGTCGCTCGGATATAAGCCGGAGAGCCATGACCCGGGCGTACTTCTCGCAACACTCGAAAGAGTCGGCGGAAAGGCGGCGCCCGCGCCTCTCGGAAAAATACTCGCACTTCCCGTCCGATTCAAAGATACGGTAAAGCCGGACGGAATGAAAAATTACATATTCAAGGGATAAAATGTCACTATTTTCAATAGCAGATCTCCATCTTTCAGGAGCCGTCGAAAAACCGATGGACGTTTTCGGAAACAGATGGAAGAACCACACGGAAAAAATCGTCTCAAGATGGCGCGCGGTAGTTTCCGAAGACGATACGGTCGTAATTCCCGGAGACATCTCCTGGGCGATGACTCTGAAAGAAGCGCTTTGCGATTTCAAGCTCATCGATTCCCTGCCCGGCAAAAAGATACTCGGCAAGGGAAACCACGATTTCTGGTGGGAGACCGTCACGAAAATGAACCGTTTCTTTGACGAGAACGGTATCGGGACGATATCGTTTCTCTTCAACAACGCGTACGACACCGGAGACTTCATAGTATGCGGAACGCGAGGCTGGTACGTAGAGGAGAAGCTTCAGAATACGGTAGGAGACGTCGACTATACGAAGATCGTCATGAGAGAAGCGGCGAGGCTCGAAATGAGTCTTAAAGAAGCGGAGAAGCTCGCCGAAGGCAGCGGTAAACCGATCCTCGTTTACTTTCACTTCCCTCCCGCATTCAACGGATTCGTCTGTCGCGAGCTGATCGATATACTGAAAGAACACGGGATCAGATACGTTTACTACGGGCACATCCACGGGATGTACAATATACCGCGTTCGACAGAGTTCGAGGGGATCAGAATGACGATCGTTTCAGCCGACTTTCTGAACTTCACACCGCATATAACCGCGCCGTACGAGTACTAATTATATACAATATATATAAAATTAAATATAATTTTTATTAAATATGTAGATTTCATCATTGACAACAGAGCAAAAAAACTGTAGAATATATCTTGATGTATTTTAAGGAAAACAATCATTTCGGAGGAATAAACATGAGTCTCAAAGAGAAAAAACTTCTCGAAACAAACAAATATCAGCTTTCAATTTCGGTTGAAAAAAGCGCGTTCGACGCAGCGGTAAACAAAGTTTACAAGAAGCAGGCGAAGAACATCACGATCCCCGGCTTCAGACGCGGCAAAGCTCCCCGTGCAATTATCGAAAAGATGTACGGCAAGGGTGTATTCTACGAAGACGCGGTAAACGAACTGCTTCCCGAAGCTTATGAAGAAGCGGCTAAGGAATCCGAGCTGAAGATCGTCGGACGTCCCGAATTCGATATAGACACGATCGATGAGAACGGCGTTATGATCAACGCCGTAGTATACGTAAGACCTGAAGTCAAGATCGACGGATACAAGGGTCTTGAAGCTACAAAGACGCCCGTTACGGTTGACGACGCTGAAGTAGACGCTGAGCTCGACCGCGTACGCGAGCGCAACGCAAGGATCATGGACGTTGAAGGTCGTCCCGCATCTGACGGCGACATCGCAAACATCGACTTCGAAGGATTTGTCGACGGAAAAGCTTTCGACGGCGGCAAGGCTGAAGGACACGACCTCACGATCGGCTCGAAGCAGTTCATCCCCGGATTTGAAGATCAGATCATCGGAAAGAACGTGGGCGAAGAATTCGACGTAAACGTAACTTTCCCGGAAGATTACCACGCAGAAGACCTCAAGGGCAAAGATGCGGTATTCAAAGTAAAGCTCAACTCTCTCAAAGTCAAAGAGCTTCCCGAAGCTGACGACGAGCTCGCTACGATGGCTTCCGAATTCGATACGATCGCTGAATATAAGGCTGATATAAAGGCTAAAATCACCGAGAGAAAAGAAAGAGCGGCTGACGGCGAAGTTGAGAATCAGCTTGTTGACGCACTCGTAGATCTCGTTGAAGCAGATATCCCCGAGTGTATGTTCGACGAAGAAGTCGAAAACCTCGTCAGAGACATGGATTCCAACCTCAGAATGCAGGGACTTGACCTCAAAACGTACCTCAAGTACACGGGTATGGAACTTGATTCCGTCAAAGCGGAGATGCGCCCCCGCGCAGTTAAGCAGGTAAAGACGAGACTCGCTCTCGAAACTATCGCTTCCCTTGAGAACGTCGAAGTGACAGACGAAGAGGCTGCTGAAGAGATCGAAAAGATCGCAAAAGCGTACGGAATGGACACTGAGGAAGTCAAGAAGATGATCCCCGAAGACGGCATCAAGGACGACATCAAAGTCAGAAAGGCCGTAGATCTCGTTAAAGCGGAGGCTAAAATAACCGAGAAGGCTCCCGAGAAAGAAGCTGAAAAGAAGGAAAAAGCTCCCGCAAAGCCGAAGACTGCAGCTAAGAAGCCCGCCGCTAAGAAAGCGACGACCCCAAAGAGGGCTCCAAAGACTGCCGAAAAAGCTGAAAAGGCTGAGGAAAAGGCGGAAGAAAAGCCCGCTGAAGAAGCTAAAGACGAACAGTAAGACAGTTAAAGTTATACCGCTACCTTTAAAAGTAGCGGTATAATGATAAATAAGACAAAGTCGATTTTTGGATAAACGGAGGTATAACCAATGAATGAATTTCGCAATTCGCTCGTACCTATGGTAGTCGAACAGACGAGCCGCGGAGAACGCTCCTATGATATTTATTCGCGTCTGCTCAACGACAGAATAGTATTTCTCTCCGAAGAAGTCAATCATATTACGGCGTCTCTCGTCGTAGCTCAGCTTCTCTTCCTTGAAGCTCAGGATCCCGAAAAGGATATATCGCTCTATATCAACAGCCCCGGCGGATCTATCTCCGACGGTATGGCGATATACGACACGATGAACTATATCAAATGCGACGTATCGACGATATGTATCGGTATGGCGGCAAGCATGGGCGCGTTCCTTCTCTCCTCCGGAGCTAAAGGAAAAAGGATCGCTCTTCCCAACAGCGAGATACTGATCCATCAGCCTCTTCTCGGCGGTCTCAGCGGCCAGCAGACGGACATTCAGATCCACGCGGACCATATGTTGAAGACGCGCGAAAAGCTCGAAAGAATAATGGCTGAAAACAGCGGACATACTTATGAGGAAATGCACAAAGCTTGCGAAAGAGACAACTATATGACCGCTGAAGAAGCTCTGAAGTTCGGTCTCATAGACAAAGTATTTGACAAGAGAGCTTAATTCTCCGAAAGGAACAACTGATGGCTGATAATACACACAAGACGGCAAAGTGCAGTTTTTGCGGCAGAAGCGAGACGAATAACGACGTTATGTTTCTCATCCCCTCCCCTTCGGGCGCATATATCTGTAACGAGTGCGTCGAAGTATGCAACTCGATCGTAAAAGAGTTTGTGGGAACGTCCGGTCACGGGCAGAACGAAGAGGAGAGCGAATCGCTTTCGCTCACGCCGGTCCAGATAAAGGAAAAGCTCGACGAATACGTAATAGGTCAGGATCAGGCGAAGATAGCTCTCTCCGTTGCCGTATACAATCATTACAAAAGGCTGAGGTCTCTCGACGATGACGACGACGTCGAGCTGCAGAAGAGCAACGTACTTCTTATAGGTCCGACGGGATCGGGTAAGACGTATCTCGCTCAGACTCTCGCAAATCTTCTCGGAGTTCCGTTCGCCATTGCGGACGCGACGACTCTGACGGAGGCGGGTTACGTCGGAGAGGACGTGGAAAACATCCTTTTGAGGCTCATTCAGGCGGCTGACTACGATATCGACCGCGCAGAAAAAGGCATCATCTATATTGACGAGATCGACAAGATCGCGCGTCGGAGCGAAAACAGATCGATAACGCGCGACGTTTCCGGAGAGGGAGTTCAGCAGGCGCTTCTGAAGATACTCGAAGGTACTGTCGCAAACGTTCCGCCTCAGGGAGGCAGAAAGCATCCCAATCAGGAATTCATCAAGATAGATACGACGAATATCCTGTTTATCTGCGGAGGCGCGTTCGATACGATCGACAAGCTCGTCGAAAGAAGAAAAGGCGGCAGCACGATAGGCTACGTGGGAGAGGTCAGAACGAAGGAAGACCGCGACCGCAAGAAGATATTCAGAGAGGTAACGCCTCACGACATCGTCAAATTCGGTCTTATTCCCGAACTTGTCGGAAGGCTTCCCGTTATAGTCGGTCTCGACAATCTGGATGAAGAAGCGCTCGTACGCATTCTGACCGAGCCTAAAAACTCGATCGTAAAGCAGTACAAAAAGCTCGTCTCAATGGACGGCGCGGAGCTTGTCTTCAGCCCGGACTCTCTCAAAGCGATAGCTTCCCTCGCGATCGAAAGGAACACCGGCGCGAGAGGTCTTCGCTCAATAATTGAAGAAGTCATGACCGAGCTGATGTACGAACTGCCGTCGAAGAAGGATATAGAAAAGATAACCATCACGAAGGACGCGGTGCTCGGCAAATCGAAGCCGAGGTACACGAAGAAAAAGCCTGTCAGGACGGACGACCAAACGGCATAATATAAGAGCGGCGGTTAATACCGCCGCTCTTTGATTATGATTTGATAAATCAGTTTCCGTCGCCGGTATCGTCAACGTAGTTCTGATTCTCGTGAGCCTGGGATCCTGCGACAAATCTGAGTTCGATCTTGTCGCCGTCTTGTACTTCAACGACACCCTGCTTACCTGTAGTCGTTCTGTCACCGTTTACGTATGCTTCCCAAAGCGTGTAGTAACCGGTGTCTTCATCGTCTTCCTGATGCTCAGCGTACTTGGAGATACGCTTGATGCTCATTCCGTCGTCTCTGAGCTCGTATCCGTCCTGAAGGTCGAGGTACGCCAGAGCCTGCGTTGCAGCCTGAAGAACGGTTGCGGGAGAGCTTTTCGTATGCTCGAGAACTACTTCGATGGAGTCGCCGATGATATCGTCTTCATCGAGTTCTTCGCCTGTTTCGTCGACCGTTGCGATAAAGGACACGGTCACTTTTCTCTCTTCTTTCTTACCGCAGGATACGAACGCCGTGCAGATCATAACCGCCGCGATAAGAAGCGCGATCAAACTTTTTACTTTCATAATAGCCTCCATATTTGATTTTCGTATAAAGTATATTACAATTGATCTTATTTGTCAAGTATCAGCCCGGATTTGCCGCGGTGTCAACCTCGTCCGTTACGGGAGTATCCGTATCAACGTTGACGTCGGTATCGACTTCGCCGGACGTGCTCTCTTCGGTCGTGTCGGGCTCTTCCGTGGTATCGGGCTCGGTCGTATCGGTAGCTTTTTCGGTCGTATCGTCCGACTTCTTCGTGGTGTCCTTCTCGGGCTTGTTGTTCAGATGCAGAGTGCAGGTATGATTTGCCACGTAGCTTGCGTCCGCAATATCTACGTAACCGTCAAAGTGTCTTTCTATACTCAGCATACCCGCCGATATGACGCTCTTGGAAGGACAGTTGGGTCCTGCAACCCCGCCGCCGTCTCTGCAGTAATTAACGATCTTATGAACGTTACACGGCTGAGTGGGTTTCGTGGCTTCCGTGAAGTAACCGGTCTCGCCTCGTCCGCCTCTCGGATCGGCGAAGCACGCCTCGGTCATATTGAGCCCCGAGTCTTTGCAGTAGGACGCCTGAATGACTCCCGGAGCCATATTGAACTCTTTCAGCGCAATTCCCTCGTCGCGGGATTCTTCCCTAATTTTCTGATGAAGCTTCGTCATAACGGTATCCCAAAGAAGGACCGCCGGATTCGTCCAGTACTCGCTGAGCGACTGATTGAGGTCGTAACCGAACCAAACGCCCGCGACGTAATACGGAGTGTATCCGATAAACCATCTGTCGAAGTCCTCCTGAGTCGTACCGGTTTTACCGGCGCAGGCGACTCCGGGAAGATTCTGTTCGTAATCGGGATTCTTGAGAGTTACGGAAGACGCGGTACCGATCGATACTACGTCCTGGAGCATCTTCGTCATGATCGTTGCGGACTGAGCGCTGATCACCGCTTCCTGTTCGATCGGATTGTCGAGAACTATATTTCCGGAGCTGTCGGTAACTCTCGTCCACAAACGTGATTTCGAGAAGATACCGTCGTTTACGAAGATCGAATAAGCGTTCGTTATCTCCTGAACGGTAAGTCCGTAGGAGAGCTGACCGAGAGCGAGAGGAGCAAGAGCTTTGTCCGTAACGACGGTTCCCCACGACGTCTCTCTCGATTCTATCACGCTCTTGACTCTGAGCTTATCGTGGATAAAATCGTACGAGTTATCTATGCCGAGCAGGTCGAGAGTCTTCATTGCGACCGTATTCTTGGAAACTCTCAGAGCTTCGTGTATCGTCGTCATTCCGGCGTAGATATTCGGAGCGTTTTTAGGATACGGGTTCATTCCGTTGAACCAGAGCGGAGAGTCGTCGAGCGCCGTACCGTACGTCACCACTCCGCGGTCGAGCGCCGGAGCGTATACCGATATGGGCTTTATCGACGATCCGGCAGGTCTCTTTGTCTGGGTAGCTCTGTTGAGTATCCTGTTGCCGGTCTTGACTCCGCGTCCGCCGACGAGCGCAAGAACGTCTCCCGTATACGGATCTGAGATCACCATTGACGACTCGGGCTGTTCCGCGTTCGAAACGTACATGAAGTAATCCTGGTCGTTTTCGTAGATATCCTCGAGCATATTCTGTATGTCGTAATCCATCGCGGTATAGATATGAAGACCGCCGTTGTAGATCATCATGCTCGCGACGTAATCGGAATATCCGTACTGCTCCATCAGGGCGTTTTTAACGTCGTTGAACACGGCGTCCGTGTACCAGGAGTTGACTTCGCGTTCGACATTATCGGTATCTCTCTTCGCCTTTACGTCGAGCTCGGTCGAAGTCGCTTCAAGGTACTCCGCCTCCGAGATCTTGCCGTACTGCCACATCGTCCAGAGAACGTCGTTTCTTCTCTTTCTGTTGCCGTCCTCCTTCTGCTCGCCCGTCTCTTCGTCAGTATAGTACACGACGTCGTGACGGAGAGGCTCGTATTTGGACGGGTTTTTGACGATCGCGGCGAGCGACGCGCATTCGACGAGGCTCAGTTCGCTGACGTCCTTGTCAAAGTAGAAGTTGGCTGCGGCCTGAACTCCGGTACAGTTGTTCGACAGGAATATGATATTCAGATACATTTCAAGTATCTCGGTCTTATCGAGCTTCTTTTCGAGGTCGAGAGCTCTGAAAATCTCCTGTACTTTTCGCTGTATCGTCGGATCGTCCTCATCTGTCAGGTTCTTTATGAGCTGCTGGGTGATAGTCGATCCGCCGTAGTCGCCTTTTCCGAAGAAATAGCCGAACATCGCGCTTGACGTTCTTACCCAGTCGACTCCGTTGTGAGACTCGAATCTGTGGTCCTCGATAGATATAAAAGCGTCCTTCAGATACTGCGGGAACTGATCGTAGGAAGCCCATATACTGTTGTCCGAACCGTAGAGTCTCTGATTCTCGAGCTCGACGTCAACGCCGTTTCCGAGTATCCTGTCCTCTTCCGTTTCGTACTTGGTATAATAGATCCGTGTTGTCGTATCTGTTCCCCTCTTTACGAGGAGAGACGCGTCGATCGTGGGGTCGACGTAATTCTTTATATACATTGCGAAGACAGTTCCGACTATCACGGCGGTTATCATGCCGATCAAAAGAATAGTCAGGAGAACGTTCAAAGCTATGGAGAAGATACGGTAAAGCACCCTTCCTGCGATAATGAGCGCGGCTACGGCAGGCTTTTTCTTTTTTTCTTCTTCTGGATTGTTCTGAGACTGAATAATATCTTCGTTCATCCTTCGCTTCCTTTCAAAATCATTACAAAGATATAATACCATGAATATTTGGACATACTATTAACACGATAAAATTAAGTTAAAACAAAAGGTAAAATAATGAAAAAGTATATACTGGCGGCGACCGTTTGCGCGACCTTGATCATTCCCGCCGCGCTCGGTTTCAGCTCTCCTCCGCGCAGCGTCGACGCTATCGCCGTGCGCGAGATTTATACCGTAAAGGAGTACCGCGGAAAGATCGGTATATTCGAGGCGGGAAAAGAAGAGCCTTCGGCGGTTCTCGACGTATTCGTCTTTACTCTGCCGGAAAGAGACAGAAAAATGCTGAAAGACGGGTTTAGTGTGAGCGAAGAGGAGATCTTCGGCGTGATCGAGGACTACACCGTGTGATCATTTAAGGACTACGGCGCCGTCCCCCGCGACGGAGGTCAGCTCTTTTATGAGTTTATCCGTCGGCGTGACCGCAAGTCCCGTTTCCCTGAAATACTTTTTCCGCTCGGTCGAGTAAAACACGACCGGAGTGTTCCCTTTGCTCTTCAGCAGTACTTCGCGCACCGAGTTGTAAACGGCAGAGCCCGCGTCATCTACCTTGACGTACAGTTTTCCGCCGTCCCTTACGCTCTCATCGCCGTTTTCCTCGAGCTGAAGAACGGAGGACGCGATCACCGAGACGTCGTCGTCCTTTACGGAGACTGTTCCTTTTACCGCGACTGCGTTGCCGTTGACAAGAAGATGACCGTATTTCGAAAGCACGGACGAGAAGCAGATGCACTCCGCCTCGCCGCTGTCGTCCTCGATAGTAACGAACGACATCGGGTCGCCTTTTTTTGTCTTTTTGTTCGTGATCTTATTGATGATACCGCACAGGGTGATCCTCGATCCGTCGCGTATCTCCGTGTCGGCGCCTTCGTCGGAAAGCACCGCGGCAAGTTCCCTCGTTCTGACCGCTCCGAGCCTTGAAGCGTGCGAAGAGTACTTGTTTCTAAGATTTCCGCTGATATAAATACCCAGGCTCTCTTTTTCAAATTTCAGCATCTGTTCTTCCGGCATCTCGGGAAGAGCGGGTACGTTGAATTTGGCGGGTTTTAGTATCTCGTCGGAAGGATCGAACATTGAGAAAAGATCCATCTGCGCCGAGTCTGCTCCGGAGAGAGACGAGCGGTAGTCCGCGACTCTTTCCGACAGAGCGAGGAGAGTGTTGCGGTTGAGCCCGAGGGAGTCGAGAGCGCCGGCTTTCACGAGCATCTCATACTGACGTCTGTTCAGATCGGCAGAGGCGCATCTTGTTACGAAGTCGTCGAACGATTCGTATCTTCCGTTGGCTTTTCGCTCGTTGATAATAAAACTGACAAGCGGTCTTCCGACGTTAAGGACCGCGAGAAGTCCGAATCTGATCGAGTCGCCGTCGATACTGAACGACGATTCACTGTAGTTGACGTCGGGAGGAAGGACCGAGATCCCCGATTTTTTGAGCTCGGAGATATAGTCGTTGACCTTGTCCTGATAACTCATCTCGGACGAGATAAGAGCGCTGTAGTACTCCTTGAGGTAGTGCGCCTTCAGGTACGCCGTTCTGTAAGCCGTGACCGCGTACGCCGTTGCGTGGCTCTTATTGAACGCGTACTCGGAAAAGCCTTCAATATCGGAAAAGATCTTCACCGCGGCTTCCTCGGAAACGCCGCGTTCAACGGCTCCCTTTATAAACCTGCCGCGCTCGTTTTCGATGACGTCGCGCTTCTTTTTCTTTATCGCGCGGCGCACGTTATCAGCCTCGCTGAAAGAGTAACCCGCGAGGTCTCTGAATATCTGCGTGATCTGCTCCGTGTATATAAGGCAGCCGTAAGTCGAATCGAGGACGGGAGCGAGCTTGTCCGTGGAGTACGAGATCTTCGTCCTGTCGTGCTTGTTTACGGCGTACGAATCGATCGCCCCCGCCTTGAGAGGTCCCGGTCTGTACATCGCGATCGCGGCGATGACGTCGTCGAACGATTCCGGCTTCATCTGGACGAGCTTCGCTCTCATTCCGGAAGAATTGAGCTGAAATACGCCCTCAGTGTTTCCTTTACATATCAGGTTGAACGTCTTCGCATCGTCGTACGGGATGCTTTCGATATCGAACCCGGGATCGCTCCGTCTTATCTGCTTCACCGCGTCTTCAATGACCGTAAGGTATCTGATGCCGAGAAAGTCGAACTTCAGGAGGCCGAGCTTCGCGACGGTATCCATATCGAACTGGGTCAGCATATTGCCGCCGTTCGAGGCGAGAGGCACGTATTCGTAAACGGGTCGGTCGGTTATAACGACCCCCGCGGCGTGAGTCGACGCGTGACGCGGCATTCCCTCGAGCGCGAGGGATACGTCGATCAGCTTTCTGATCTCCGGTTCGGATGAGTAACGCTCCGACAGCTCGCCTTTTCGCACGCAGTCTGAAAGTTTTACGTTCATTTCGTGCGGGATCAGCTTCGCTATCCTGTCTACGACCGCGTACTGCATTCCGAGAGCGCGGCCGACGTCCCTGACGACGGCTCTCGCGGAGAGAGTACCGAAAGTTATGATCTGCGAGACGTGATCGTCCCCGTACTTCTCTTTCACGTAATCTATGACTTCTTCGCGTCGTTTGTCCGCAAAGTCGATATCGAAGTCAGGCATACTGACGCGGTCGACGTTCAGAAAGCTCTCGAATATGAGCTCATACCTTACGGGGTCGATATCGGTTATTCCGATGAGATACGCGATAAAGCTCGCGGCTCCCGATCCTCTGCCGGGTCCTACCGATATACTCTGAGATTTTGCATAGTTGACAAAATCGCATACGATGAGAAAATACTCGGAATAGCCCATTTTTTCGATGACGGACAGTTCGTGATCGATCCTGTCGCGATACACTTTTTCCGTGTATTTTTCGTCAAAAGTGATCCTTCCGGACGAAACCTTGCCGTCAAAGCCTTTCTCGGAAAGGGCTCTGAGGTATTCTCCAGCTCCGACTCCGTCCGGACAGACGTAGCGAGGAAGATAGAGTTTTGAAAAATCAAAGTCGAAGGAACACGCCGAGGCGATCTTTTCGGTATTCTCAATCGCGCCGCGATACGAGGAGAAAAGATCGTACATCTCTTCTGTGCTCTTATAGTAGTATTCTTCAGTCGAAAAGCGAAGAGGTCTGTCTTCGTTATCGACGGATTCATTCGTCTGTATGCACATCAGCACGTCCTGATATTCGGCGTGCGATTTATCGAGATAGTGTACGTCGTTCGTTGCGACAAGCCCGATGCCCGTTCTCTCAGACAAGGCGGCAAGCTCGCGGTTTACGACCGCTTCCTCGGGAAGACCGTGATTCTGTATTTCGAGGTAATAGTTTTCGGCGCCGAAGACGTCCTTCATTCTGATCGCCATCTTCTCCGCTTCGTCGATATCGCCGCGAAGGATCATCTGCGGAACGTAGCCCGCGATACACGCGGATAGGGCGATAAGTCCCTCGCTGTGCTGCTCGAGAAGTTCCATGTCTATTCTCGGCTTTACGTAGAAGCCTTCGGAGAAGCTCTTGGAGACCATGTAGATCAGGTTTCTGTATCCTGCGTCGTTTTTGACGAGAAGGATAAGGTGATAATAGCCTCCGCCGTCGCGGTTATGGATAAAGCGCGACTTTTCGGCGACGTAGACCTCGCACCCGATTATGGGTTTAACTCCTTCTTCAACGCACGCGTTATAGAAGCCGACGACCCCGTACATAACGCCGTGATCCGTCACGGCAACGGCGTCGTGACCCGCGGCTTTCGCATACTTCGGGATATCCGATATGCGGCACGCGCCGTCAAGCAGGCTGTATTCGCTGTGAAGGTGCAGATGGACAAAACCGCTCATACCGGATCTCCTTTCATATCATTTTTTTGATCTTATGTTCTCGCTGATCTGCATGAGCTTGTCCAGCCTGTGCTTTACTCCCGATTTTGATATAGACGGGGAGTGCATCCTGCCGAGCTCAGCCATCGACGACGTGTCATTCTCAATGCGAAGGGTTGCGGTCTCGCGAAGATCGTCCGGCAAACTGTCGAAGTTCCCGCTTTCGATAAGATAGTTTACGGCGGATATATATCCGACGTTCGCGCTGACCGTCTTCTGCATATTCGCGGTCTCGAAATTGTTCTGTCTGTTTATACCGATAGTCGCTTCCTTGAGAAGCTTGAGGTTTGCGATCTCGAAAACCGCGTCTGACGCGCCTATCGTTCCGAGAAAATCGAGTATCTGCTCGCTGCTCTTGAAATAGAGAGTAAATCTGTCGCGGCGCCTTCCTTTCTTAGGTTCAAGCCCTACTGAAGAAATAACGTCACAGACTTTGTTCCTGAGGTCTTCATCCGGGAAAGACAACTCGAGATGGTAGCTTTTATTGGGATCCGTTACCGTTCCGAATTCCAAAAAGCAGTTTCTGAGGTATACCGTCGCGCAGTCCTTGCACAAAAATCTGTCCGCACATTCCGCGGCTTTGCGGAAATCAGCGGGGTAATCTACCGCGCGCCGAAACATTTCAGCGGTCTTTCTGCAGCATCCGCGCTTCGGCACTATCTCTCTGAGCGCGTTCTTTACTCCCGCACAAAAACTGTTAGTCTCCAAAGTTCTCACCCTTTAACGTGGATAACTTCGCACTCGATCTCGATCCCGAATTTCCTGAAGATCTCGGTCTTTATCATATCGATAAGCGTGAGAACGTCGCGGCATGTCGCGCCGCCTTTGTTGATGATAAAGCCCGCGTGCTTTTCAGATACCGCTGCGCCGCCGACGGAGGCGCCTTTGAGTCCCGCCTCGTCGATCATCTGAGCCGTGTATCTGCCGGGGTACCTCTTGAAAACGCTTCCGGCGCTCGGATATTCGAGGGGCTGCTTGGCCTTTCTTCTCGTCATGAAGTCGTCCATTTCTGCTTTTATATCATTATACTCGCCTTCACGGAGCAAAAATGTCGCATTTAGTATCACGCGGTCGGGATGAGCTTTATAAGATGAATACCTGTAACCGAATTCGTGCAATTCGGCGGGAAGCGTATGAAGAGTTCCGTCCGACGTGTCGAGGTAGGTACTGTTTTCAAGAACGTACGAGATCTCTCCGTTGTAGGCTCCCGCGTTCATGTATACGCCTCCGCCGACGCTGCCCGGTATCCCGTAAGCGAACGAGAGACCCGCAAGAGATTCGTCGAGCGCAAAGCGGGCAAGACTCGTCATCGAGTGTCCCGCACCGCACGATATCCTCATCCCGTCCCGCTCGATTGAATCGAGCGCGAGAGTGGATATGACCGCGCCTTCGTACCCCTCGTCGTCGAAGAGCACGTTAGTGCCCTTGCCGAGCACGTACGGGGCGACTCCGAGAAAAGACGCGGACCTGAAGGCGGAGGACAATTCCTCTGCGTTTTTCGGTTCGACGTAGATCGCGGCAGGTCCGCCGATCTTGAAAGAAGTGTGGTCCTTCATCGATTCGTTTTCCGAATAAGAGATCGCGAGTTCGTCAAGGACTTTCTTCAACTGTTCAATTCTGTCCATGTTCAAGTACCGTTTCCACCGACAGTATGTCGTCGATAATGTAATTGGGGTTTCTGTCGCCGGGATCGTCTCCGTGTCTGTTGTACCAACAACATTCTATTCCGGAATTTATCGCACCGTCAATATCGGACGTCAGAGAATCTCCGATAACGATATAATCCGACCGGTCGGGATCTCCGACTTGTGAGATCACGTAGTCGAAATACCTCTTATCGGGTTTTGCGTAACCGACTTTCTCGGAGATAAAAACGTCTTTTACAAGACTAGTCATACGGGATCTTGAGAATCTGCTCTCCTGAACGTTGGTGAGCCCGTTCGTTATGACGTATATATCGTATTTTGCGCAGAGCCTTTTAAGAAGGTCGTAAACGCCGTCGATCTCGTAGGACTGTTCTCCGAGCTTGCTCTCATATTTTGCGGCGAAATCAACGCTGTCGACGCCTTCTGCGCCGTATTTTTCGAAGAGGAGCCTGAATCTTTCCGACTTCAGCTTCGACCTCTCTATCCCACCCTTTTCGAGCAGTTTCCAGAGCCCGTCGTTGATGACGTGGTAATCGGCGTAAACATCTTCGTTGTATTCGAGCGGGGACGACTCGAGCGCGGCTCTGAACGCCGCTCTCTCGCACCTGTCGAAATCGAACAGAGTGTTGTCTGCGTCGAAAAGTAAATACTTATATTTGCTCATATCACTCCGCTACAAAACGGTGATAGGTCTTTTTGCCTTTTTTGACGATGACGCCGTCCGCTATCTCACCCTTCGTGAGCGTCATATCGAAGCGTTCGACTTTCGCATCTCCTACCATGACTCCACCCTGCTGGATGAGGCGTCTCGCTTCGCTCTTGGAAGGGGTGAGTTTCGCTTTTACGAGCATATCGCAGACGAGTATCGCGCCGTCGGTAAAGTCTTCGTCCGAAAGAGTCGTCGTCGGCATATTCTCTGATGCGCCTCCCGCGGCAAAAACGTTCTTCGCCGCGTCTCTCGCTTTGTTGGCTTCTTCTTCGCCGTGAACCATTTCCGTAAGGTTATAAGCGAGTATTTCCTTGACGCGGTTGAGTTCGCTACCATCGCACTTTTCGTACTCCGCGATCTGTTCGAGCGGGATAAAGGTGAGCATCTTCATGCACTTGATGACGTCCGCGTCGTCGACGTTTCTCCAGTACTGGAAGAAGTCGTAAGGGGACGTCTTCGCGGGATCGAGCCATACGGCGTTGCCCGCAGTCTTTCCCATCTTTTTACCGTTCGAGTCGGTGAGGAGGGTTATCGTCATGGCGTGAGCGTCCGCGCCGCACTTCTTTCTTATAAGCTCCGTACCGCCGAGCATATTGCTCCACTGGTCGTCGCCGCCGAACTGCATATTGCAGTCGTAATTCTTGAACAGATGATAGAAGTCGTATGACTGCATGATCATATAGTTGAATTCAAGGAAACTGAGTCCGCGCTCCATCCTCTGCTTATAGCATTCTGCGCGGAGCATATTGTTTACCGAGAAGCACGCTCCGACCTCGCGCAGGAGGTCAACGTAATTGAGCGAGAGGAGCCAGTCGGCGTTATTGACCATTATCGCTTTGCCCTCTCCGAAATCGATAAAGCGTTCCATCTGTTTCTTGAAGCACGCGGCGTTATGATCTATATCTTCTCTCGTGAGCATTTTTCTCATGTCCGTCCTGCCGGTCGGGTCGCCTATCATGGTAGTGCCGCCGCCGATAAGAGCTATCGGTTTGTTGCCGGCGAGCTGAAGTCTCTTCATAAGAGTCAGCGCCATGAAATGACCCGCTGTAAGGCTGTCCGCCGTGCAGTCGAATCCGATGTAGAATTTTGCTTTGCCTTCGTTGATCATGTTTTTGATCTCTTCTTCGTTCGTCACCTGCGCTACGAGCCCGCGCGCGACGAGTTCATCATACAACTTCATTTTATTCATCCTTTCGGTTATCAGTCGTTTTTCTTTTTAAGCATTTCTTCCGCGGTGTCGATCACCTTCTTTGTGATCTTGACGCCGCCTATGATACGCGACAGTTCTTTGATCCTGCCGTCGCTGTCAAGCTCTTCGACGGCGCTTTCCACTCTGCCGTCCTTTTCCGATTTTGAGATCCTGAGATGCGTATCCGCCAAAGACGCGATCTGCGCGGAGTGAGTGATGCAGATGATCTGAGATGTGTGCGACATATCGCGCAGCTTCCTGCCGATCCTCTCCGACGTGCCGCCGGAAACTCCCGCGTCTATCTCGTCAAATATAGAAGTTCCCTCTCCGCTCTTGATCTGCATTGAACTCTTGACGGCGAGCATGATCCTCGACAGCTCGCCTCCGGACGCAATCTTAGAGATCGGCTGCATCTCTTCTCCGACGTTCGCTGAAACGAGAAAATCGACGTCGTCGTATCCGTTCCTGTCAAAGTCCGTTCTGCCGTTCAGCATTCTCTTGTCGGTTTTGATCGCGAACATGACCTTCGGCATATCGAGATCGTTCAGGACAGACATTATCTGCTTCGTCAGAACGTCTCCGTTCCGCCGTCTTTTATCCGACAGTACCTTCGCTTTTACTTCCGCCTCGTCTCTTAGGGAGGCGACTGCGTTCTCAAGGTCTTCAATCGCGTCGTCGCTGTTTTTGAGCTCTGATATACGGTGTTTGATCTCGTCGCGTTTCTTGATTATCTCAGCAACGTTCTCCCCGTATTTGCCGCGAAGTCTCTTTAGGACCGAGAGCCTCTTTTCGACTGCGTCGAGCTTCTTTTCGGGATCGGCGAGCTCGTCGTCGGAGATAAGGTCGGATACCGTGTCGCTGATATCGGTGAGCTGATATCTGATCTCGTTCAGTTTTTCCGACAACTCCTCGGCGTTAGGCAGCACCTCCGAGAGTTGTCTTACCGCTCCCGCCGCTCTTTCGATCATATAAGACGCCGTGACGCCTTTTTCATTTTCAACGAGAGCACGCTCGACGATCGATACGTTCTTAGCGACCTTTTCCAGGCTTCTGAGCTTTACACGAAGGGTTAGAAGTTTTTCCTCTTCATCGGGGTCGGAGAGCTTTGCGGAGTCTATCTCTTTCAGCTGATACTCGAGTATATCGAGCATCATCGCTTTGTCCTTAACGGATTCGCGCAAAGCAGACAACCTCGACTCCTGCTCGCAGAGTTTCGAATAAACCCCTCTGTAATCCGAAAGCTCCTCTTCCATCCCTATGTATCCGTCGAGAAGGGATAAAAGAGCGCCCTTATCGGATAACGCTCCGGTGTCCTGCTGACCGTGTATGGCAATAAGGTGAGGCGACAGGGCGCGAAGAGCGGATACCGGAACCGCTTTCCCGTTGATCTTCGCTCCGCTCTTGCCGTCTTCGGCGATATACCTCGACAGACAAAGCTCTCCGTTCTCATCGGGAGCGTACCCGATCTCACGCAGAACTTCCGCTTTATCTCCGAGAGAGTCGAAAAGCGCGGTCACTTCGGCGCGGCTCTCTCCCGTTCTTATCATATCCTTGTCGGCCCTCGAGCCGAGAACGAGTGAAATACTGTCTATCAGCACAGACTTCCCTGCGCCGGTCTCGCCGGTGATCACAGTGAAGCCGTCATCAAAATCAACACTAAGCTCTTTTATGACAGCTATGTTTGAAATTGATACTGCCTTCAGCATTGGATCTTCCTCCGAATCAAACGTTTCTGAGGCTCGATTTTATCTTGTCGCAGACGTCGGCCGCCTCTTCGGGCGAATGTGTCGCCGCGAAGATCGTGTCGTCTCCGGCAACGCAACCCACGATATCGAGCGAATCGTTGGAATCGAGATTTGCCGCGACTGCGTTAGCAAGCCCGGGATAAGTCTTGATTATTACGAGATTCATCGCCGCCTCCACCGATTTTACGGACGCGGCGAAAGCTGCGACGTAAACGTGCATACTCTCTTCAGCTCCCGCGGAAGGAACGATATACTTGTATTTGCCGAGTTCTCCCGTCACTTTTATCAGTTTCAGCTCTCGAATGTCGCGGGAAACCGTCGCCTGGGTAACTTTGAACCCTTTTTCAGCAAGGATCTTTATGAGTTCCTCCTGGGTCTCGATCTCATTGTTCTCAATGATGTCGATTATGGCGTTTTGTCTTTTGCTTTTCATTTTTCCTCCGAAAATTTTATATTTCAATTTCTTTTTTTCCGAGTTTTCTGTGCAGCGTATTTATAAAGCCGCCGTCCTTTATTCTGACGAGCCGGGTCTTGTATTTGCTCTTTGATATTCTTATAACGTCGCCGGTCAAGATCTTTTCGTTATCTCTTCCGTCGACTGTTATAAACATACTGTTCTTTCTGCAAACGGGATTTCTTATCTCAAGGACGGAGTCTCCCGTAAAAACGACCGGTCGGAGAGTGAAGGAATGGGGGCATATGGGAGTGGCGATTATGCACTCCATCGTTTGATATACGAGCGGGCCTCCCGCAGAGAGCGAATACGCGCTCGAGCCCGTCGGAGTGGAAATGATTATCCCGTCCGCGTCATAATGAGCCGCCTGCTCTCCGTCGCAATAGAGATCGAACTCCGCAAGTCTCGATATCGGGCCGTTCGATAGAACAGTTTCGTTGAGGCACGGATACTTTAAGTCGATCGTCTCGCCTTCTCTCGTCACGCTGACGTCGAGCATCATACGTTCCTCGATCCTGAAATCTCCCCTGACGATATTTTCAAGCAGAGCTACGTCTCCGGTCTCGAGCTCGGCAAGATATCCGAGCCTTCCGAAATTGATCCCGACGATCGGGACGTCGTACCCGTGAGACATTCTCGCCGCCTCGATGATCGACCCGTCGCCGCCCATAACTATGACGAGTTCGGAAGAATCGAACAGAGTGTCTTTTCCGCAGACGTTAACGTTGTCCATGCCGAAGATCGCTTCGCTCGAATAATCTTCGCAGACCTTTACCGCGCAGTTGAAGCGCGCGAGAGTCTGTACGACATCGATAAGTGCCGTATCCGGTATTCCCTTTTTGATGTTAGATATCAGCGTCACACACGAGAGCACAGAGTCACCTCCCTTATCATGTCTTCTCCGACGGACGTTCCGTCTTCTTTTCTGAAGTATGCGAGGAATTCGGTATTGCCGTCTCCGCCTTTTACGGGAGAAGCAATAACGCCGCGGCAGGTAAGTCCGAAGGTCTTTGCGCATCCGATCACCTTTACCGCGCTTTCTAAATAATAGCGTTTATCCTTGACTATCCCGCCTTTTCCGAGCGCCGCTCTGCCGCATTCGAACTGCGGTTTTATAAGAGAGATGAACGCTCCGCCGGGCTTCAGCGCCTCGGATATACCCTTGAGTATCAGCGTCTGCGATATGAAAGAGACGTCGCAGACCGCTATGTCGTACTTTTCGTTGAACGTTTCATTTGAAAGATCCTTTGCGTTGAACCCTTCGAGATTTACCACTCTCGGGTCGGACGCAAGCTTTTCGTCGAGCTGTCCGTGCCCTGAATCGAGAGCTGTGACCGACGCGGCTCCGCGCCTCAGCAGGCAGTCCGTAAACCCTCCCGTCGACGCGCCAACGTCGAGCGCCGTCAGGCCGGATACGTCGAGCGAGAACGAGTCGAGCGCAAAGTCGAGTTTGACGCCGCCCCGTCCGACGAACGGGTAGAGTTCGCCCGTGACCGAGACTTCGTTTCCGTCCACGTTGAACGAGGACTTGACGACGGTCTTTCCGTCTACGGTGACGAGAGAATTCTTTATGAGCTCAGCGGCGTAGCTGCGGCTTTTGGCAAGCCCCGTCTCAACGAGATATACGTCGAGTCTCATTATTTGTTCCTGTTGTTAAGATAACCCGGGAAAGCCGACAGGAAGTCCGAGCCCTCGTATTTTGAAACGATAGCGGAAGCGCGGTCGGAAAGTCTTTCGCATTCCGCTTCCGCTTCTTCCGGAGACATGAACGAAAGCGAGTTTACGCGTCCGTTCTTCTCGTCGACTCCGACGCGCTTGCCGAGAAGCGCCGCGTCGCCTTTAAGGTCGAGCAGATCGTCCTTGATCTGGAACGCAAGTCCAACGCATTCCGCGTACTCCGAAATATCGGAAACGATCGCGTCGTCGGGCTCGCCCGTAAGAGTTGAATAATAACCGCAGAGACAAGCCGCTTTGATAAGAGCCGACGTCTTCATACTGTGCAGTTTCTTCAGCTCTTCGTAAGTCGAAGCGGAGTTTGAAAGGTCCATCTGCTGACCTCCGCCGATACCGAAGGGACCCGTATTGCGGGACAGCGCATAGATCGCGTGTCTCACCGCGACGTCGGTCACGCCCTCGGCGGAAGACGCCGTTTCAAACGCGTATGTCAGGAGAGTATCGCCCGCGAGAAGCGCGGTCGCTTCTCCGAAAGCGACGTGGCACGACGGCTTTCCTCGTCTCATGTCGTCGTCGTCCATGCAGGGCAGATCGTCGTGGATCAGTGAAAATGCGTGGATCATTTCGAGCGCCGCTGCGTACGGACGGGCGGTCATATCGCTCTTCGCAAAAAGCTTTGCGAACTCGAGCGCAAGGCACGCTCTGACTCTCTTTCCTCCGCCGAGAGTCGCGTATTTCATCGCGTCCTGAAGTTTGCCGACTCCAATTCGCTCGGGAGAAAAATAGTACTCAAGCGTCTCCTCGGCGATCACGGCGTTTTCTTTAAGAATGCTTTTTACGTCAACCATCGTCTCTTCCGTCTCTTTCTGCAAATTCCCTCTCGCCGTCAGACGTCAGAAGGCTGACCTTCTGAGCGGCCGCGTCGAGTTTTGCGGAACATATCTTTACAAGTCCGACGCCCTCTTCAAAGAGTCCGAGAGCTTCGTCGAGGTCGCATTTTCCGCTTTCAAGATCTGCGACTATCTTTTCGAGTCTCGTCATCGCGTCTTCAAACTTTACGTCTTTCTTACCGTTCATCACGTTTTCGTTGTTATCCATTTGTACCACCTCCGTCAACAGTTCTGACTTCAGCTCCCGCGACGCCGTCGGAGAGCTTTACTCTGATCAGGTCTCCCGCCTTCAGTTTCACGACCGACTTCACTACCTTTCCGTCCTTGTCGGTCACCGCCCCGTACCCTCTTGACAGTACGGAGAGGGGGCTGAGTGAATTGAGTATCCCGCCGAGGGACGACAGTGAGTTTTTCCTGTTTTCTATAACGGCCGAAGCCGAGTTTTTCAATCTGTCCGAAAGAGATCCGAGCTGAAGTATCCTGTCCTCAAAAAACGCCATGGGGTCTGTCAGCACTCTTGAGGAGGAATACCTTTTGAGCGACGACTCGTACGACTTTATCATCGCACCGAGCGACGCACGGCTCCTCGAAGACAACGCCGCGATACTCTGCTTCATTTCCGCGGCGTCTGGTACCGCGATCTCAGCCGCCGCGGAAGGGGTCGGAGCTCTGACGTCAGACACGAAATCGGCTATAGTGAAATCAGTCTCGTGACCGACCGCCGAGATCACGGGTATACCGGAAGAGTAGATCGCCCTCGCGAGCCTTTCTCCGTTGAAAGCCCATAAATCTTCGATCGAGCCGCCTCCGCGTCCGATTATTATGACGTCCGCGCCGGAAGTTGAATTGAAATGATCGAGCCCGTCGATCAGACTCTGCTCCGCTCCGTCTCCCTGAACGAGCGCAGGATAAACGATCAGCTCGGCAATAGGCCATCTTCTCTTCGTCACGTTTATGATATCCCTTACCGCGGCTCCCGTCGCCGACGTAACGACGCCGATCCTGACAGGATACTTCGGGATGCTCTTCTTGTGAGCCGGGTCGAAAAGTCCTTCCGCGTAAAGCTTCTTTTTGAGCTGCTCGAACGCGGCATAGAGCGCTCCGATACCGAGCGGCTCGATCGTGTCGCAGTATATCTGATACTGTCCGTCCCTCGCGTACACGGATACTCTTCCGTGAACCGTTACCTTCATCCCGTTCTCGGGAACGAACTTCATTCTCGCGGCGTTTGATTTGAACATCACCACTCTTACGGCGGAATTCTCATCTTTCAGAGTAAAATAACAGTGTCCCGTGGAATAATGATTCTTGAAATTCGATATCTCTCCCTGAACGTACAGGTCGGTCAGTTCCGGGCGCATATCGATCAGTCTTTTTATGAAATCGTTCAGTTGAGTAACTGATATCGAACGGGGATTGGCATATTCGCCCGTCGACAAGTCATCGGTATACATTCAGCCCTCCGTGGATTCGGATTTGTGCCTCAGCATAGTGAGGTAGGCGATGCCCGCGGCGTTGTCCGCCGAAAACTCGGGCTTTGCAAAATATCTGCCTTCTCCCGAAAGCCCTTCCCTTATCATCCTGCAGCTTATAACTCCGCCGGAGTACACGATGGGGAGGTCGGGGTATATCTTCAGAACGTTATCCGTCAGTTTGTGAAGCGTATCGAAAACCGCCTTTAGCACGAAGCGCGAGGTGACGGCAGCGTCTTTCGTCGACGAATACAGCTCCGCGGCTTTATTCTCAACGCCGGAGAGGTTGCATTCAAGTCCGTTGACGCACGGTCTGTATGCGACGGATTCTACGTTCGATTCAAGAGCGCTCTTTTCGAGATACTTTCCCGCAGGAAAAGGAAATCCCATCATAACGCCTGCGCGGTCGATGACCTGACCCGCGTTCAGGTCCTTAGTTCCTCCGATGCGTACCGTGTCGAAGTTTCCCTTTCCGTCTCCGTTCACGTGAAGGATATCGGTAGTTCCGCCCGATACGTGAAAAGCTATGAATTCTTTTCCGAAAAGATGACAAGCACCCGAACCGTACAGAGCCGCAGATATATGTCCCGACTGATGCGAGAACGTATAGAGCGCGGCGTTAGATACCGCGGCTACGTTTCTCGCCGCAGCCGCTCCCGCGAGAAAGCACGGCATATACGAGCCTTCTGAATCGCGAGGCTTTACGGAACAGCCCACGGCGGAAGGTGCGGCTTGCGGATGGCTCGACGAGAAATGCGCTATCCTGTCGGCTACGAACTCCATATTGACAGTGTGCTGAAACACGGCGTCGCTCTGTCTCAGACCGCGCTCGCCGTCTTTTACGGAGAGCATTTTCTTCTCGTTTGCGATAACGTTTCCGTCTCCGTCGCAAACCGCGAAGGACGTCGTGTAGCAGCTCGTGTCGAATCCGAAGAAAAATTTACTCATCTTTGCTCTCTTTATCGGCGATAAGTCCTTCGGAGCGGGCGACCTTGTTCAGTATCCCATTTACGAAGGGCGCTGCTTTTTCATCGTCGTATTCCTTGGCGATCTCAAGCGCTTCGTTGATGACCGCTTTCGGGGGGGTATCGGTGTATTTCATCTCGTAGACCGCGAGTCTCAGAACGGACAGAGTGACCTTCGACATTCTTCCGGTCTTCCAGCCGACGGAGTGTTTAGAGATGACGTCGTCGATCGCGGAAAGGTTTCCTGCGGCTCCGATAAAAGTATCCTTTATAAACGGACCGTATTCTGTATCGTTGTACGATTCTCTCGACTCTATGAACGCGCACGGATCCGCTCCTTCATAGAATGTATATTCATATAGCAGAGTGAATATATTCGTTCTCTCTTCGTGTCTTGTCATCAGTGCCTCCGATAATATTATATAAATTTATTATACATGAATATAGTAAAATGTCAATGTATATTTTGCTGATATTCACTGTATATACAAAAAAATCTACGCTATACAAAAACTTAATTCATTATTTTTCCGAAAAGCAAGCATATTAATTCAGAGAAACGCTTTAACGGAGGAGAAAAATGAAAAGGATCGCAATATTTCTTGCGTTGTCAATCGTCTGTTCCGCCGCGGTCTTAGCGCAAAACGAGCCTTTAAAATGGGTCGATTTCAACGTCACCGCGCGCGTGATGAAAAGATCGTCCGAGATCGATATAGCGTCTTACGGTACGGAGTGCCGCAAAGACTGGATAAAGATCATAGCGATAATGGCGTGCGAAAACGGGAACGATTTTTCCCGTGCCGACTGCAGCGACGTGGACGCGGTCGCGGACGAATACCTCGAAAAGTCACAAAAATGGGAAAATACGAAAATCTATAAATACTATTACGAAGCGTATTCCGCCGCCCTGTCCGGTCTGCTCGGAAAAGGAACGGTATACGAAAAAAGCGCGGACGGCAATTGCGAAACGCGCGATTTCTACGGCATATGCGCGGCGTTTCCGATCGCGGAAGGATACGGCTACAGTCACTACGATGACTTCGGAGCGGCGAGGGATTTCGGGTATAAGCGGCGCCACCTCGGTCACGACGTCATGTGCGGCGTCGGAACTCCCGTCGTCGCG
>CADBTH010000080.1 GCA_902797495.1 uncultured Ruminococcus sp. | reverse complement strand
CGCGATGGTCGACCAGTACAAGCTCGCGACGACTCAGCCGTGTCTGACGTCCGACGTGACTTTCGATCACATCATGGCGTTCAACTATCTGCTCTACAAGGAGCGCACGATCCTCGGAAGCATGAAGCCCGGCTTCAGCTACACGCAGCTCTCCGTCTCCCCAAACGACACGACGGCGTTCTGCACGTGCGAGGCGTGCAAGGCGGTCTACACCGAGGAGGGCTCGATCGCGGGCGCGGTCTTCCGCCTCTCGAACAGAGTTTCCGACGCACAGCGTGAGATAATGCCCGGAGTCGGCGTCTATACGATCGCTTACTGGGACGCGAGAAATCCCCCGATCCACACAAGACCGAACGACGACGTCTGCGTATGCTTCTGCTTCGGCGGATGCAACAACCACAGCTACGACCACGTGGAGCAGTGCGTCGAGGCGGGCGGCAACCCGAGGTATCCTTTCCAGGTATGGGATATCGAACAGCAGAAGCCCGCGCGCCCCGATTTCAACGTGTCGAACGAGTACGACCTCGACTGCTACAACAAGTGGACGGAGCTGACGAACAACATCTGGGTGTGGTACTACGCGTGCAACTTCGCGTACTACATCGCGCCCTGCCCGAACGTTCTGAACATCTACAACGACTATAAATACCTCGCCGAGACTGGCACGCAGGGCGTTTACACCGAGGGCTCGTCGGGAGGACCGACCTTCGAGGTGCTGCGCGGATACCTCGCGGCGAGAATGATGTGGGATCCCTACATGACGGAGGAGGAATTTGAGGCGTACCTCGACGAGTTCCTCATGATCTACTACGGCGACGGCTGGGAGTATATCAAGGAGTATATTTACATGCAGGATATCTGCGGCAACCTCCAGGGATGCTTCATGAACAACTTCGACCGCCCGTGGAACTTCTACAACAAGGAGTACTACGGCGAGCACTACGACCACATCCTCGACCTGTTCAACAAGGCTTACGACGCGGCGAAGACGTCCGAGCAGCGCTACCGCGTTGAGCGCGCAAGAATACACGTATACTTCCTCGGACTCTCGGCGACGTACGAGGACCGCTGGGTGAACGGAAACTCCGCCGAGAAGGCGAAGTATCAGGAACAGTACGCGTATCTGTGGAATTATATAAAGAACACGAACTATCCGGTTTGCTCCATCGGCGCGAGCGGCGTCGGCGGATGCGACAACTTCCCGAAGAACTCAAGCGACGTCTACGACACAATGTTCTGGATCATGGACGGGTTCTACGGCGACGGAAGGTAAGCGGTATTATTTATAACGACGCTTCGCGTCTACACCTCATCAGTCACGTTCCGTGACAGCTTCCCCTCAAGGGGAAGCCTTACTCTGCCTTCCCCTTGAGGGGAAGGTGTCAACGCAGTTGACGGATGAGGTGTAGCCGTCGCAGACGGCGTTTGAGAATTTGGAGGCGTAAGCGTGCCTTATCATATCAACATGGACGAATTTCCCGACTGCATGAGGGAATTCGCAAATTACAAGAGGGCGATACAGGGATGCTCTCAGAAGACGGTCGAGGAGTACATGACCGATCTGCGGACGTTCTCGAAGTACCTCGTTGTGACGGGGGCGGGAGGCGAGCCGACGGAGGAGGCGTTCGAGGCGACGTCGATCGTCGACCTCCCGCTGGAGTTCTACGGCAGGGTAAAGCCCTCGACGATCACGGAGTACCTATCCTGGGCGATGGACGCGAGGAGCAACAACGAGGCGACGAGAAGCCGCAAGCTCTCCTCGATAAAGTCGTTCTACAAATATTTCTGCAACAAGATGCACCGGCTCGAGAAGAATCCCGCCGTCGACATCGAGGCGCCGAAGAAGAAAAAATCCCTTCCGAAGCATCTGACCGTCGACGAGAGCGTATCCCTTCTCGAGGCCGTGGCGTCCGATTCCGACAGCGCGAACAGGAAGCGCGACTTCTGCATACTGACTCTGTTTCTAAACTGCGGTATGCGTCTGTCGGAGCTGGTCGGTATCAATATTTCCGACGTCGACCGCGAATACCGCTCGCTAAGAGTTACCGGTAAAGGGAACAAGGAGAGGATCATTTACCTCAACGACGCCTGCCGCGACGCGATAAAGGATTATCTGCCCGCGCGTCTTCTGCAGCTCGAGCGCGGCGCGCCGGAAAAGCGCGCGCTCTTCCTGAGCCGTCTGGGCAAGAGGATATCGAACAAGACCGTTCAGTGGACGGTGAAGAAGTATCTCTCCGAGGCGGGGCTCGACAACCGCGGCTTTTCGACTCACAAGCTGCGCCACACCGCGGCGACTCTGATGTATCAGAGCGGCGACGTGGACATCCGCGTGCTCAAGGACATCCTCGGGCACGAGCAGCTCACCACTACACAGAT
>CADBTH010000079.1 GCA_902797495.1 uncultured Ruminococcus sp. | reverse complement strand
TCGACTCGTTTGCCGAGAAGGTTCTGACGGAAACGTCCCTGCTTACCGCGGAGCATTTCGGAGAGCGACTTCAGGGGGCGGTTGTTCGGTCCCGTGACCGCTTTTCCGCGGCGGCCGTTGTCGATCAGGGCGTCGACCGCTTCCTGGAGCATTCTCTTCTCGTTTCTTATGATGATCTCGGGAGCGTGGAGCTCCATGAGCTTCTTAAGTCTGTTGTTTCTGTTGATGACGCGGCGGTAGAGGTCGTTGAGGTCGGAGCAGGCGAATCTGCCGCCGTCCAGCTGTACCATCGGGCGGATCTCCGGAGGAATGACCGGGATCACGTCGAGGATCATCCACTCGGGGCGGTTGCCCGATTTGCGGAATGCTTCGACGACTTCAAGCCTCTTGATGATCTTCATCTTCTTCTGACCGGAAGAGGACTCGAGCTCTTCCTTGAGCTCCTTGGAGAGAGCCTCGACGTCTATATCCTGAAGAAGGATCTTGACGGCTTCGGCGCCCATGCCGGCTTTGAAGTCCTGGTCGTATCTCTCGCGGTACTGTCTGTACTCTGCGTCCGAGAGGAGCTGACCCTTGAGAAGGGGAGTCGTTCCTGGATCCGTTACGATGTAGCTGGAGAAGTAGAGGACGGACTCGAGATGCTTCGGTGAGATGTCGAGCAGAGTTCCGATCCTCGAGGGGACCGCTCTGAAGTACCAGATGTGGGAGACGGGAGCGGCAAGCTCGATGTGACCCATTCTCTCGCGGCGCACTTTCTTCTGCGTGACCTCGACTCCGCACTTTTCGCATATCTTGTTCTTGTGGCGGATCCTCTTGTACTTTCCGCAAAGACATTCCCAGTCCTTCGTCGGGCCGAAGATGCGTTCGCAGAACAGACCGTCGCGCTCCGCCTTGAGCGTGCGGTAGTTTATCGTTTCGGGCTTCGTCACTTCGCCGTACGACCAGCTTCTGATCATTTCGGGTGACGCGAGACCGATTTTTATAGAATCAAATGTATTGCGTTCCATCGGCATAATACCTCATTAAATCTGAATTTTTGGGGCGGGAGCTGTCACTCGTCGCCGTAGTCGTCCTCGTAGCCGTCGCTTCCGTTGCCGAGATCGAAGATATCCGTCGTCTCGCCTTCGGGATGTTCGTCCGTAAACGAATCGTAGATGTCGTCGGTCTCAACCGTCGCGCCTAAGTCGTCGGACGTGAACTCCTGCTCGCGGCGGCGGTGCGGCGTGTCGGGCACGTCGTCCTCGCCGAGCTTGGCAAGCTCGATCTCGTTGCCGTCGCGGTCAAGAACTTTTACGTCGAGCGCGAGGGACTGGAGCTCTTTTACAAGAACTTTGAATGATTCGGGAACGCCTGGGGTCGGAATGTTCTGACCCTTGACTATCGCTTCGTACGTCTTGACGCGTCCGTTCACGTCGTCGCTCTTCACGGTGAGTATCTCCTGAAGAGTGTACGCCGCGCCGTACGCTTCGAGCGCCCATACTTCCATTTCGCCGAAACGCTGGCCGCCGAACTGCGCTTTACCGCCGAGAGGCTGCTGCGTTACGAGGCTGTACGGACCTGTGGAACGCGCGTGGATCTTATCGTCTACCAGATGGTGGAGCTTGAGGTAGTACATGATGCCGACCGTTACCGGGTTGTCGAAGGGCTCGCCCGTTCTGCCGTCGTAGAGGATCGTCTTTCCGTCGACGACTTTGAGTCTGCCCGCTTCCCTGAGCGCCGTCATGTAGGGCTCGTCCGCTCTCTCCTCTTCGGAGAGGAGTCTGAGGTCTACCTTGTGCGTCGCGGGATCCGTCACTTCTTCGTAGAGGCTCTTGCCGTCCACGTTCTCAAGAGGAAGGATGTCGCGGCCGATGCCCGCCATACGCAGGCACTCCGTGATGTCGCGCTCGTTCGCACCGTCGAATACGGGGGTCATTATCTTCCAGCCGAGACGCTTAGCCGCGATGCCGAGGTGTACCTCGAGCACCTGACCGATGTTCATTCGGGAAGGAACGCCCATAGGATTCAGGACGATGTCGAGAGGCGTGCCGTCGGGGAGGAAGGGCATATCTTCCGGAGGAAGGATACGCGATACGACGCCCTTGTTACCGTGACGTCCCGCCATCTTGTCGCCGACGGAGATCTTTCTCTTCTGTGCGATGTAAACTCTGATAACTTTGTTGACTCCGGGGGAGAGCTCGTCTCCGCGTTCGCGGGAGAAGATCTTGACGTCGACTACGACGCCGCTCTCGCCGTGCGGAACTCTCATGGAGGTGTCGCGCACCTCGCGCGCCTTCTCGCCGAAGATCGCGCGCAGAAGTCTCTCTTCCGCCGTCAGCTCCGTCTCGCCCTTCGGCGTGACCTTACCGACGAGGATGTCGCCCGAGCGGACTTCCGTACCGATGCGGACGATACCGTCCGCGTCGAGGTTCTTGAGAGCGTCCTCGCCCGCGTTCGGAATGTCTCTCGTGATCTCTTCCGGTCCGAGCTTGGTGTCTCTCGCCTCGTGCGAATGTTCTTCTATGTGGATGGACGTGTACGTGTCGTTTCTTACGAGACGCTCGTTGAGAAGTACGGCGTCCTCGTAGTTGTAGCCTTCCCACGTCATGAAGCCGATGAGGGCGTTCTTGCCGAGGGAGATCTCGCCGCCGCAGGTCGCGGGGCCGTCCGCGAGGACCTGACCCTTCGTGACTCTCTCGCCGTAGCTGACGATGGGCTTCTGGTTGACGCACGTGCCCTGGTTGGAGCGCTTGAACTTGATAAGGTGGTAAACGGTCTTCTCGCCGTCGTCGCGCCTTACCGTGATCTCGTCCGCCGTTACCGCTTCAACGTAGCCGTCGACGTCGGAGAGGACGCAGACGCCGGAGTCTACCGCTGCCTTGTATTCCATACCGGTCGCAACGATCGGGGATTCGGTGATCATCAGCGGGACAGCCTGCTTCTGCATGTTCGATCCCATGAGAGCACGGGAGTTGTCGTCGTTCTCAAGGAACGGGATGCTTGCCGTCGCGACGGAGACGACCATCTTCGGGGAGACGTCCATGTAGTCTACCTGGGAGTTGTCGATCTCGATGATCTCGCCCTTGTCGCGCGCCGTTACCTTGCGGTTGACGAAGCGGTTGTTCTCGTCGAGGGGCTCGTTCGCCTGAGCGATGATGTAGTTGTCCTCGACGTCGGCCGTCATATACTCGATCTCTGTCGTGACGACGCCGGTCTCTTTATCGACTTTTCTGTACGGCGCTTCGATGAAGCCGTACTTCGATATCTTCGCGTAAGTCGAGAGGTAGGAGATAAGACCGATGTTGGGTCCTTCGGGGGTCTCGATCGGGCACATTCTGCCGTAGTGGGTGTAGTGTACGTCTCGGACTTCGAAGGACGCTCGATCCCGCGACAGACCGCCGGGGCCGAGAGCGGAAAGACGTCTCTTGTGAGTCAGCTCTGCGAGCGGGTTGTTCTGGTCCATGAACTGGGAGAGCGGGGAAGAACCGAAGAACTCGCGGATAGCCGTCACGACGGGACGGATGTTTATAAGGTTCTGAGGGGTGAGGTTCTCGCTGTCCGTGGTCGTCATTCTTTCCTTGACGATCTTGTCCATGCGGGAGAAGCCGATCCTGACCTGATTCTGGAGCAGCTCGCCTACGCAGCGCAGACGGCGGTTTCCGAGATGGTCGATGTCGTCCGTCGTACCGATCTCGTGGGTGAGACAGAGAAGGTAGTTGATGGACGCGAGGATGTCGGCGCGGATGATGTGCTTCGGGCAGAGCTCAGCCATGCGGAGCGTGCAGAGACGCTTGACCTCGTCCGGGTCGTTCCCGGCTTCCTCCATGATCTCGAGGAGGACGGGGAGCTGTACCTTTTCGGAGGCGTCCGTTCCGGAGAGGTCGTAGCCGAGCACGTCTTCTGCGAAGACCGCGTTGTTGGCGAATACTTTGACCTCCGTGCCGTTCTGGTCTGCGACGTAAACTTCGTTGACGCAGTTGCGCTCGAGCTCGCGGCAGTCCTCTTTGGTGAGCGGCTTGCCGACTTCTATCTCAAGGACTTCGCCCGTCACGGGGTTGACCGCCGGACGGGTGAGAGCGAAGCCTCTGACTCTCGCGCCGAGCGCGAGCTTCTTGTCGTATTTGAATCTTCCGACCGGAGCGAGGTC
>CADBTH010000078.1 GCA_902797495.1 uncultured Ruminococcus sp. | reverse complement strand
TATGGAGCCGAAATTCTCCACCTTCCTCGACGGAAAGAGCGCGCTGGTCAACTTCATGCACTGGAACTACTTCGACGTTTACGACCCAGAAAAGCCCGACCTTTCCGAGCTGCTCGAAAAGCTGAAGGAGCAGGAGGCGAAGCGCGCGGAAGAGATCGAGTCCATGAAAGCGGCGGAGACCGCCGAAGAGACGGAAGAGACGACAAAGCAGGACGGCAAGAAGGACGCCGAAACGGCAAAGGACGCGCCGCAGGACGGAGCGCCGCCGGAGGAGACGACGGGAGAGGGCGATGGCGAGGAAGAACCGGAGGACGAGATCGACCTTAACGAGATCCTCCCCTACCCCACGGCTTTCAACTACAGAGAAGGCTACGCGACGGTCGTCACCGACAAGGGAGTCGACGAAGAGGCGAAATTCGAGGTCAAGGAGCTTCGCGTTATAAACACCTCGGGCGACGTAATGTTCAATTCTCAAAAGAGGTATCAGAACAAGATACTGAACGCGTACTGCAGCGACAGATTCATGCTTCCGCTCTCGAAGGGTGAGGAAAGCGTGGGACATCTGTATTTCGACCGCGGATACATGAGGCTGAGAAAGGTCTCTTACGACCCGTTCCAGCTCAAAGAGTTCAAAGTGTTCCGCGTAAATATGGACGCGGACGTGCTCGTCGACCCGAACGGGAGAGAGTTCCCGATACCGGAAGGCTACACGCTGAAGGGCTATTCGGACGGCATACTGACGCTCGAGAGAGGCGGCGTTTACGGCTACATGAACGTGAACGGCGTTTGGATCTCCGAGCCGATGTACACGAACGCCGCGGCGTTTCACGGCGGCGTCGGAGTGCTGACGAGGCGAGACGGAAAGGTCGGAGCGGTGGACGTCAACGGAACGATCATAATACCGTTCAGGTACTCGTATATTTCAAACCGCTCGGACGAACTTATCGCCGCATATTCTGAATCGGGCGGCTGGGAGCTTTTCGGAGTTTTCACCCGCTGACAAATCAAACAACGTCGATCGGAGACGGATCAACAGATGAACATCGACAACAAGACTTACGACGTCATAGTCGTCGGGGCGGGACACGCGGGAGTTGAAGCCGCGCTCGCCTCCGCACGGATCGGACTGCGAACGGCGCTCTTCACGATCGGACTTGACGGAGTGGCAAATATGCCGTGCAACCCCTCGGTGGGCGGCACGGGAAAAGGACATCTCGTATTCGAGACGGATGCGCTCGGAGGAGAGATGGGATACGCCGCGGACCGCGTGACGATGCAGTCGAGAACGCTGAACACGGGAAAGGGAGCGGCGGTCAGATCGAAGAGAGTGCAGGCGGATCGCCATTTGTACTCGCTCTATATGAAGGAGACCCTCGAGGCGACGGAGAACTTATATCTCATCCAGGGAGAGGTCACGGAGGTTCTCGTTGAGAAGGCCTCGGGCGCTCTTCGCGCCGCGGGCGTCGTCTGCGAGCCGGGAGGAGAGTTTTACGCAAAGTCGACAGTCCTCTCGACCGGAACTTATCTCGGGGGCGTCACTCACGTCGGAACGGTTCGCCGCTCTTCGGGGCCGGACGGAATGCTCCCCGCGAAGGGGCTGACGCCGTCGCTCGAAAAATACGGGATATCGTTTCAGCGCTTCAAGACCGGAACTCCGCCGAGGATACACAGACGCTCCATAGACTTCTCCGCTCTCGAGATACAGTACGGCGAAGAGCACATAACCCCGTTCTCCGTGAGGACGGACGAGGCGGAGCTGAACAAAATCGAACAGGTCCCATGCCACATAGTCTACACAAACGAGCAGACTCACAAAACGATAACGGACAACATCCACCTCTCGCCCCTCTTTTCGGGACAGATCCACGGCACCGGCCCGAGATACTGCCCGAGCATCGAGGACAAGGTGATGCGCTTCAGGGACAAGGAGCGCCATCAGCTCTTCGTCGAGCCGATGGGACGTCACACGGACGAGATATATCTACAGGGCTTTTCGTCATCCCTTCCGGCGGAGGTGCAGTACAAAATGCTCCGCACCCTGCGTGGATTTGAGAACGCCGAGATCATGCGCTTCGCTTACGCGATCGAGTACGACTGCATAGATCCGACTCAGCTGAAGCCGACGCTCGAATTCAAAAAGATACGGGGACTCTTCGGCGCGGGACAGTTCAACGGCTCCTCGGGATACGAGGAGGCGGCGTGCCAGGGGCTCGTCGCAGGTATCAACGCCGCAGCGTACGCATCCGGCGGCGCGCAGACTGTGCTTCCGAGAAACTCGTCCTATATCGGCACGCTGATCGACGACCTCGTTACGAAGGGCACGGCGGAGCCTTACAGAATAATGACGTCGCGCTCCGAATTCAGGCTGATGCTTCGTCAGGACAACGCGGAGCGGCGCCTTACCGATATCGGCAGAGCGGCGGGGCTCATCGACGACCGCCGTTACTCCGAATACCTCGAGCGCAAGCGCGAGATCGAAGAGGAGATCGAGCGGTGCAAAAAGACGACTCTTCCTCCGAGCGCCGCGGTAAACGAAATACTCACCGCCGCGGGAAGCACTCCGATCTCGACCGGAGCGAAGGTCGCGGAGCTGATCCGCCGCCCTCAGATAGAGTACGACTCACTCTCGCCGGTAGACCCGGAAAGGCCGGAGCTTTCATTCTCCGCAAAGCTCTCCGTACAGACGGAGATCAAGTACGAGGGCTACGTCAAGAGGCAGCTCGACGACGCGGAGAAGTTTTCAAAACTCGAAGAAAAAAAGATACCCTCGGATATAGATTACGAAAAGATCGGCGGACTGCGCATCGAGGCGGTGCAGAAGCTCTCGAAGATAAGGCCCGAATCCATCGGTCAGGCGTCGAGGATATCGGGAGTCAGCCCCGCGGATATATCGGTGCTGATGATCTATCTCACCGTAAAGCGGCGCAGAACGGCAGAAGAAAAAGAAGAAAAATAAGCGTCGGGCGGACGTATCCCTCCGACGGAAAGGATAAACGATATGAGCAACAGTAAGGAAAAAAATCTGAAGACACAGACTTTTACGCTCCGTGAAGAGAACGACATGCCGATGAAGCAGGCGCTGAGGACCGTTTACGAGGCGCTCATGGAGAAGGGTTACGATCCCATCAACCAGCTCGTCGGATACATCATCTCCGAGGACCCGACTTACATCACGAACCACAACAACGCGAGAAGCCTTATAAGAAAAATAGACCGCGACGAGCTCATGGAAGAGCTCATCAGGAACTATCTCAAAGTCTGATGCCCCTGACCGAGATCACCCTCGCCCCGGGCGTCGGCGTGTCGCGCCTGTGTATCGGCTCGCTGACTGTCAGCCCGATGCAGGCATCTCTTCCCTTCGAGAGGGCGGCGGACGTTCTCGCGTACGCCTTCGACCGGGGGATAACGTTCACGGACACGGCGCAGTACTACGAGAACTACGCCATAATACGCCGCGCGCTTGAAAAGTGCGCCGACCCTTCGCGCGTCAGGATATCGACGAAGACCTACGCTTACTCGAAGAGCCTCGCACAAGAGGCGGTCGAGCAGGCGAGGCTCGAGCTCGACCGCGACGTCATCGACATATTCATGCTCCACGAGCAGGAGTCGTACGAGACTCTGCGCGGTCACATGGAAGCTCTCGACTGCCTTTTCGAATACAAGGCGAAGGGCGTCATAAAAGCCGTCGGCGCGTCTATGCACCACGTAGCCGCGGTGCGCGGAGTGAAGACCCTCGCGGAGCGCGGATTCCGCCTCGACGTGATCCACCCCATCTTCAACAAGGCGGGTATCGGGATCGCGGACGGCGACGTTTCTGAAATGGCGGCGGCGATAAAGGAAGTTCACGACCTCGGGATAGGCGTTTTCGGCATGAAGAGCCTCGCGGGAGGACACCTCTATTCCTCAGCCGCCGAAGCGTTCGACTTCGTCCTTGACTCGGGGTTCGTCGACGCGGTCGCGGTTGGGATGCAGTCCGAGGAGGAGATCGACGCGAACATCTCCTACTTTGAGACGAGGTCTTTCCCGGAAGCTGCGTCAGAAGCTCTCGCGAAAAAGACCCGCCGTCTTCTGATCGAGGACTATTGCGAGGGGTGCGGCTCATGCGTCGCAAGATGCGCGCAGAGCGCGCTGAGGCTTGAAGACGGCAGAGCGACGGTCGATCCCGACCGCTGCGTTCTTTGCGCGTACTGCTCGAAGGTCTGCCCGATGTTTGCGATAAAAGTCATTTAACGAAAGATTTGACCGATGATAAGATATACCGACCTCAAAACGGGACGGGAGACGACAATCTCTCCGTTCATAGCGGCGCTGGGAAATTTCGACGGCGTACATATCGGACACGCCGCGGTAATACGCGAAACGGTCGACGCCGCAAAGCGCAATGACGTAAAGTCCGCCGTCTGGTTTTTCAGAGACCGTCCGGCAGGCGGCGCGAAAATGCTCACCTCGACCGATGAAAAGTGCGCGATCTTTTCCTCTCTCGGCGCAGACCTTTCGATAACGGAGGACTTTTCCGACGTGAAGGATCTCTCGCCCGAGGAATTCGTCGAAGACTACCTCGTCGGAGAAGGATGCCGAGGGATAGTCTGCGGCTTCAATTTCCGTTTCGGAAAAGGCGCCGCGGGAGATACGGTCCTTCTGAAAGACTTGTGCGAAAGGCTCGGACTGTTCTTCAGATGTGCCGACCCCGTCTCTGTCGACGGAGTCACGGTCTCCTCGACGGAGATCAGAAAAAGGATCTCGGACGGGGACGTGGAGCTTGCCGCGAAAATGCTCGGCAGACCGTATTCGTATTCCGCTCCCGTGGATCACGGGCGCGCGCTCGGTGCGAAGTTCGGATTCCCGACGATAAATCAGTATTTCGAGGACTGCCGCGCAGTCCCGCGACACGGCGTTTACTACACTTACACAAAGCTCGGAGAAGAGCTTCTGCCGTCCGTCTCGAACGTCGGTTCCCGTCCGACAGTCGGCGGACACGTATGCCGCCTCGAGACTCACATCCTCGGTTACAGCGGCGACCTTTACGGAAAGTCGCCCGAGGTGTATTTCATAAAATTCAGACGGCCGGAGACAAAATTCGAAAGCAAAGACCAACTGATAGCGGCCGTTGAAGCCGATAAACTTGCGGCGTCGGAGTTCTTTTCTGCCGCGGCGAAAGAAAAACTTGAAGGAAAATACAGATAATGAAACCGATAAAAAGGATAATGTCGTCTCTTCTTGCCCTCGTCACCCTTTTCGCGCCGCTTATGCTCGCTCTTCCCGCCTCTGCGGTAGAACAGCCGACCGTGGAACGGGTAAAGGCGGCTTACGTTTCGTGCGTCGAGACCGGAGACGTGCTTTTCACGTACAACCCTGAGGCGGAGCTTTTCACCACCTCGTCAACGAAGCTCATGACCGCCATCGTCGCCATCGAAGAACTCTCGTCGAGACTCGACGAAAAGGTGACGGTAACGAGCGAGATGCTCAGCGAGGTCGCGGGCAACAGGCTCGGTCTTAAGGCGGGAGAGGTCGTATCGATCAGAGACCTGATCTACATCCTCGTCACGGGAGGAAACAACGACGGCGCGTACTGCCTCGCTTATCTCGCAGCGGGCTCCGTTCCCGCTTTCGTCGAAAATATGAACGCGAAGGCGCAGACGCTCGACGCGCACAACACCCACTACACTAACCCGACGGGTATGCACGACGAGATGATGAAGACGACGGTGACCGACACCGCGAAGATCGCAAGCTACGCGTGGAAACTGCCTCTCTTCGTCGACGCGTCGTCGCTTCAGAAGTACCCGATGGAAGCGACGAACATGACCGACGCGAGGAACATATACAACAGAAACTGCCTGATCTCGAAGTACTATTCCGCCGATTATTTCAACGGCGCGTGCAGCGGACTGAACGCCGGAAGCACGGAGCAGGGAGGGCACTGCGTTATCACGGTCGCGAAGAAGGACGACCTCAGCTACCTCGTCATTGCGATGGGAGGCGAGTCGACGGACGAGGCGATCTATTCGTACGTCAACGTTCAGAGGCTCATCGACTGGGCGTTCGAGTCCTACGCCATGACCGAGGTCCTCAAGGAGGACAAGGTCGTTTGCGAGATGCCGGTGTCGCTCGCGATGTCAGTCGACTTCGTGACGGTCTCTCCGGAAAAGACGGTGGCGGTGTTCCTTCCGACCGACGTCGACGTCGAACGCGAGATAGAGTACAGCTGGTCGACGAAGGAGGAGTCGCTGAAGGCGCCTCTGAAGGCGGGGCAGGTCGTCGGACAGATATCTGCGACGTACAAAGCCCCCGGCGAGGACGAGGCAAAAGTCCTTGCCTCATGCAACCTCGTCGTAACGTCAGACGTCGAGGGAAGCGATTTTCTCACCGTCCTCGACCGTATCGAGAGTTTCGCGAAGAGCCGCGGGTTCATCGCGGCGGTGATATTTGCAGCGGTCGTCTCCGTCGTCGTCGTGTTCGTGAACGCGAGACGGAAAAAGACCCGCGGGCCTTATTGAGAAATAATATTTGTTTACAGGAGAATACAATGAGCATTGAACTGAAAAAAAGCGCAAACGGAATCAACGTCGAGGGACCTGTCCTGACCATAGTAATGGACGGAGTGGGTCTCGCAAAAGACAACGAGGGCAACGCGGTAAAGCGCGCGTACACCCCGACTCTCGATATGCTGATGGCAAAATACCCGACCCTGACGCTCAAGGCGCACGGGACGGCAGTCGGTCTTCCTTCCGACGACGACATGGGCAACTCCGAGGTCGGACACAACGCGCTCGGCTCCGGTCAGGTCTTCGCGCAGGGAGCGAAGCTCGTTTCGAACTCGATCGAGAGCGGAAAGATGTTTGAATCCAAAGCGTGGCGCGAGATCATAGACGGAGCGAAAGGACACACCCTCCATTTCCTAGGACTCTTCTCGGACGGCAACGTCCACTCTCACATAGATCACCTCAAGGCGATGGTAGAAGGCGCGAAGCGCGACGGGGTCGAAAGAGTAAGGATACATATCCTTCTCGACGGCCGCGACGTCGGCGAAACGTCGGCGCTCGAATACGTCGAGCCCTTTGAGGAATTTCTCTCGTCTCTCAGAGATTCGTCGTTCGACGTGAAGATCGCTTCCGGCGGCGGCAGAATGAACATCACCATGGACAGATACGAGGCGAACTGGGCTATGGTCGAAAAGGGCTGGCACACACACGTTCTCGGAGAGGGCAGGTACTTTGCGAGCGCGAAAGAGGCGATCGAGACTCTGCGCGCCGAGACGGGAGCTATCGACCAGGACCTCGACCCGTTCGTTATCGCGGAGAACGGAGCCCCCGTCGGAACGATAGAGGACGGCGACAGCGTGGTCTTCTTCAACTTCCGCGGCGACAGAGCGATAGAGATCTCGAAGACCTTCGAGGGAGGCGCGGACTTTGACAAGTTCGACCGCGTCCGCGTACCGAAGGTGACGTACGCAGGTATGCTCGAGTACGACGGCGACCTCCATATCCCGTCCCGCTACCTCGTAGCTCCTCCCGAGATCACCAATACGATGGGCGAATACCTCGTATCGGCGGGCGTCACACAGTTTGCGATGTCCGAGACTCAGAAGTACGGACACGTCACGTATTTCTGGAACGGAAACCGCAGCGGCAAGTTCTCGGAAGAGCTTGAAACGTACTTTGAAGTCCCCTCCGACGTCGTTCCCTTCGAACAGCGCCCGTGGATGAAGTGCGCCGAGATCACCGACAAGCTGATCGAGGCGCTGAGGAGCGGAAAGTATAAGTGTCTGAGAGTCAACTTCCCGAACGGCGATATGGTCGGACACACGGGCAACCTCGAGGCAACTATCTGCTCGATGGAGGCGCTCGACCTCCAGCTCGG
>CADBTH010000077.1 GCA_902797495.1 uncultured Ruminococcus sp. | reverse complement strand
GTCTCTTATATTGTACGTGCGGATATCGAGCGTACCCGCCGCCCTCGCCCTGCCGATAATGCTCTCGGAGAGCACCGTCTCGACGAGTTCGGGGAAAAGAGTCATTATATCTATTCTCATTCTTCCATACCCTCGATAAGACTTACGTATATGCCCGCGTCGCGCTCTTCGCCGAAGGAGACCTCTTTGATGAACTCGGGAACGCAGGGCACCATGAAGGTTTTGCCGTCGGGCTTCTTAATGACGTAGACCTGCTGACCCGCCGGAGCGAGAACGTCCGTGAGAGTTCCGACCTCGCGCTCTCCCTCGTAGACGGGGAGCCCTATTATATCCGCTATGAAAAAGTCTCCGCGGCGAAGGCGGAAGTCTCCCCTCGCGGCGTAGAATATCTCGTTTTTGTATTTTATTGCGTCCTCGAACGTGTCGACTCCGTCGAACTTCACGAGCACCATGTTCTTTTGAACGGACGCACGCGCGACTTTCATCGGGACGTACTCTTCGCCGCGCTTTATATACATCGTCTTCAGTTTCGCGAGTACCTCCGGCGCGTCGCATCTGTTCTCCATCTTCAGCATCCCGGCGACCCCGTGGGTGTTGACCGCCTTTCCGCACTCGAGATACTGCTTTAATTCCGCTTTTTTATATTCCATAACTACCTCGAATTATAATATAAGCTATTTTAACATTTTCGCCGCGCCGTGTCAACAACCGAAAAGATATAATAATTATCCGCACAGTTGATTGACAAATGGAAAAACTTGTTGTATAATTTACAAAACCGACAGAGAGGAAACGGACAGATGATACCGGAATATGCGCTCGATATGAATATGCATGCTCCCGACACCGATCAGATCAGTGCCGTTTTGTCGACGTCCTTTTAACCAACGGACAAATATACGGCGGCACTTTCGAGAACCGGAAGTGCCTTTTGTTTTTTCGGAAGGGGTGTGGCAGATCATGGATGACAAAAAAGTGTTTCGCTGCGGGTTGCGGAAAGAGTGGCGCGCGTGGCTCGAAGAACACTTCGAGACGGAGAGCGAAGTATGGTTCGTGTTTCCGTCGAAGGATTCGGGCGAGGTCGGACTCTCGTATAACGACGCCGTCGAGGAGGCGCTCTGCTTCGGCTGGATAGACGGACGGGCGGGAACTCTCGATAAGACTCATCAGCTTCGCCGTTTCACACCGCGAAGACCGGGGAGCCCCTATTCACAGCCCAATATAGAACGGCTGATACTTCTCGATAAAGAGGGGAAGATCCACCCGAAGATAAGGCCGTCGATAGAAGAGATCATAAAAACGCCGTTCGTGTTTCCCGAAGACGTACTTCACGCTATAAGAGCGGACGGGGAGGCGTGGAAAAATTACGGGGCGTTTTCCGAATCATATAAGCGGATCAGAGTCGCCTACATCGACGCCGCGAGACGCCGCCCCGCGGAATTTGAGAAGAGGCTCGCGAATTTCATAAAGAAGACGAGAGAGAACAAGCTGATCGTAGGCTACGGCGGAGTCGATAAGTATTACGTTAGAGAGGCAAAAATGTTCTATGAAACATCGGATCTGAAAACGGAAGAAATATATCTAAGACTAAAGAGAACGTGCAGCGCGGTGCCCGAAAAACAGTACGTACCGGCGTATTATTTTGATATCTGTCTTCCGGACGGCACTAAAATAGGTTATTGCGATCTGAGGATCGGTTACACCGATAAGACCTATATCGGCGGGAATATCGGATACGGGATAGACGAGCCGTACAGAGGACACCGCTATGCGGCGAAGGCGTGCGAGCTGCTGTTCCGTCAGGCAAAAAAGCACGGTATGGAGTACCTGACCATCTCCTGTCAACCGTCGAACAAAGCTTCTTCGAGGACGTGCGAGATCGCCGGCGGAACTTACGTCGAAACAGCGGACATTCCCGAAGACAATGAAATGTACGCCGAGGGAAAAAGGCAGGTAATGATATACCGCTTTGAGCTGTAGGACAGGACTTACTGCTTGGCGCTAAAGATGAGGAGATCCTGAAAAATGAATGATATCAAGATCGTTCCGATGACGACGGAAAATGAGATAAAAGGGAAGGCGTACGT
>CADBTH010000076.1 GCA_902797495.1 uncultured Ruminococcus sp. | reverse complement strand
GCGTCTCCGATAAGAAACGATCCCGGAGCGTACGGGACGTCTTCCGTCCCGATCCTTTTCTCCCTCAAAAGATCCGCCATTTTCGCATACCCCGCGCCGTCCTTCGCGGCAGGGGCGAGATACGCTTTTCTTATATACACTTTATCCGTCAGCTCAGACACCGCTCTGTATCCCGCGCCCGAATAATCTGTGACGACGAGGCAGTCGAATTCCGTAACGCAAAGATCTCTCGCGGCGCGGATGGCCGGGTTGTAGGAGACGTTTCCTTGAGACGCGCCGACGAGCGCGCACTCTCCGTCAGACAAGACCGCGAACACGTCGTAAGACGGAGACGGAGCGCGGACGAGCTTCACGCTCCCGCCTGAGGAGTTCTTATAGGCGACGGCTCCGACGGCGTACACGGCCGCGAAAAGAGCTATGCCGAGAGCGGCAAATTTCATATGCTTCTTCTTTACGAGCGCGAGCGCGATCACGCATACTGACAGCGCGGCGGCGACGTAAGGCGAGAACGGATAATTAAGAGAAACCGTGATCCCTCTGACCGGCGCGGCGCCGCGGGAGATGACCAGGGCAAAGGATATCAGCTTGTCCGCGACGAACGAGAGCGCGGCGAACGCCGGCGCGACAGGCGAGAATATCAGCGCCGCGGCACATATATAGAGTATAACGCTGAAGAGCGGGATAAATACGAGATTCGAGAGCGGCGCGATAAGCGACGCCTCATCGAAATAAAGAAGCGTGACCGGAAGTGTGAAGAGCACCACGGTCAGAGTAAACAGAACTGTCTTCGCCGCGGAGCGCAGAACGCGTTTCGGGAAGCTTCTTTTGCCGGAATACTTCTCAATTCCGAGTTTTTTCACGAGCGAAGAGGCTGCAAAGCAGCCGATGCAGGCGGTGTAGGACAGTATCATCGCGGGATCCGCCGCGATATACGGGTCCGCGGCGATCATACCGACACCGCAGACCGAAAGCGCGGTAATACCGTCGTAGCTGATACCGGCAAGGCTGATGAGAGACGCCGCCGAGCACACGAGCGACGCGCGGACGACGGACGGTGTGAATCCCGTCAAAAACATATAGAAGATCATCGTCAGGACAGTGACGACCGAGATCGCTTTTCTGCCCACCCTGAGCTTTCTGAGTATCCATCCCAGCGCAAGCGCGATGAAGGAAACGTGCATGCCGCTTATCGCGAGCAGATGCGAGATGCCGATCCTCGAAAAGTCGCGTCTCACCGCGTCCGTGATACCGTCCCGGTCACCGAGAAGGACGGCGTCCGCTACGGCGCCGGACTCCGCGCTCATTCCCGACCTCAGTTTTTCGGACAGTTTTTCCCTCAGCTCACCGATCTTAGCGGAAAAAGAATTACTTCTTCCGGTCACGAACGCGTAGCTGAACTTCGCGGAAAGAGTGATACCTTTGGAAAGATAATAAGTCGACGAGTCCGACAACGGTCCGTCGACCGACGAAAAAGAGCATTTGCCCTCGATTATATCTCCCGGACGGTAGGTCTTGTCCGTTATCAACGCAACTTTGAAAGACGACTCCTCGCCGTCGAGAGACGAGACTTTATACGAATAACAGCGGTCAGTCCCCGACGTCCACAGCACGTCCGAGACCTCACCCGACACTTTGGCGTCAGTCCCGTCGAGATAAGAGTACTCCGACAGTGACGGTTCGAAAACGGCGACGGCGAATATCGCCGCGGCGACGAGCCCCGCGGCGGCGCACGCAGCGTACCTCGCCGCAAGTCTTCCCTTTCCGCGAAGCGCAAAAGAACCCGCAAGCGACAGCGCAAAGAGGACTGACGTTATTATCAGAAGAGTTTTTCCGCTCACGGCGGAAGTGCCCGCATATATACAGAACAAAGCCGTAAACGAGAGGGCGGTCACGGCGACAGGCCTTTTGACGAACATCACTATCCCCTTTCCGATAAATTACATTAACAATATAATACCAAAAAAATCGCCGCGTGTCTACATAAAAAGACAAAAACCGCGGCAGATGAAAGGAACGTTATGAAAAGGATCGAAACAAGACTTTGGAAGAACGGCGCGAAGCGCGCCGCGTCATTCACCTTCGACGACGGAAGATACGAGGACTACCGCCTTGTGGAGCTGTTCAACAAGTACTCCCTCAAGGGAACTTTTCATCTGAACAACCCGGGATTTCTCACGAGCTGCGGATACAAGGAAGCGCCGATCGTCGATCCGAAGGACTACCGCGAGCTGTACGAAGGACACGAGGTCTCGTGCCATCTCTACCATCATCCTTTTTGCAAATGGACTCCGAGCGCGGCGCTTCTCGAAGAAGTCTGCTCGAACAAGCGCTCCCTTGAAGAGCGCGTCGGCTATCCCGTCCGCGGGATGTCGTACCCGTACGGAAACGAAAACGACCGCATCATATCCGTTATGAGGGCGGCTGGAATGGAGTATTCGAGAACGGCGGTAAACACCTACGACTTCTTCCTGCCCGAGGACTTTATGAGGTGGGACCCCACCTGCCACTGGTCGGAAGCCGAAGGGCTTCTCGAAAAATTCTTCTCCCCGATGAACTACGACTTCATGAGACTGATCTACGTCTGGGGACATAGCTATGAATTCACGTCCGAGGAAAAGTGGGATCAGATGGAGAGCCTGTGCCGCGCCGTCTCCGGCCGCGACGACGTCTGGTACGCGACGAGCATCGAGATCGTCGACTACGTCAACGCCGTGAACGGACTGCGCTTCTCCACGGACTGCTCCATGGTATACAATCCGGCAGTCATCCCCGTCTGGCTCGAGGCAGACCGCGAGGTCTTCGTCGCAGAGCCCGGAAAAGTGACAAAGCTGTAACGCGAACCCCAAGGCTCTCTTCGTTCGCCTTGAGGCCCCTAAACACAGGCGCGCGACCGTTTCGGTCGCGCGCCGTTTTTTTATTCTGCGGAAGAGATCCTTTTGATCTCGCGTCTGATCGAATCGACTCTCTCGCCCGAAACGATGCCCCATTCGTCCTTGAGGATCTTCAGCGTCTCTCTGTAGAATGAGACCGCGTCGTCCGGTCTGTCGATGAGTTCCGAAACGTGAGCGGCGACAAGAAGCGGCTGCGTCGGCTTCGGCGACTTTGTGAGGTTTGACGCGGAGCGGCAGCACGTAATGACTTTTTCGTAGTCTCCGCGTTCCATGTAGATGTCTGCGAGAAGCATGACCGCTTCCGGGTCGTCCGAAAAGCCGTTTGAAAGAACGGCGATCGCCGCCGCGGCGACGTCTTCCTTTCCGGTCAGCGCGGATATCTTGTATCTGTAGCCGAGAGGCTTATACGACGAGTCGATCTTTTCAAGATGAGCCGTCCACTCCGCCGCCTCGTCGTATCTGAAATCGGCGACGAGGTTGTCTATCAGCATCGCGCAGGCGACGGTCGAATCGGGATTACGTCTCATGTATTCCGTCAGATAATTGATGAGCGATCTGTGGGAGTTGTCCTTGACGCCGAATCCCGCGCTGCCGTGAGATACGTAAAGCTCCTTCAGCGCGCGTTCGTTTCCCGACGCCTCGACCGCGTCCGAGGAATACTTCGCGGCGAGTTGTCTGTACGCGTCCGCCTGATGATTATAGAGCTTCGCATACAACACGAGCGCGTCCTTCTTTCCTTCGGGATCGGTCATTGAATCCCTCAGCATATCCTCGATCTGTTTGACCTCGGACTCTTCGAGAACTCCCGTTTCTGACAGTCTGTTCTCTATTCTGTCGAACTCGTCCGCTCTGGTGAGGGAGAAAAGACTGTCTATCGAGACTCCGAAGAATACCGACAGATCGGGAAGCAGAGATACGTCCGGAAAATTGACCTCGCATTCCCACTTTGAAACGGTCTGGGGAGTTACGCCGAACACCGCGGCGAGCGCCTCCTGGGTAAGTCCGCGCTTTGTTCTGAGTTCTTTGATTCTGTTTCCGATCTTCATTTCAGTCTCCCGCTTTCTTTAATATTATTTCCGATGGGATAAATGAATCGAATATGATAACGCTGTAAGTCTTCCTCGCCTCTTCAAGCTCCGCCTCGCTCCGCACCGTCCATGCGGCGAGGGTCGCCCGTCCCGCGCCTTTGAGGAGCCGTCCGGCGAGGGGTATCCTGTGGTGATGATTGTATGCGATGAAGGAAGGTCTGCCGACAAAGTTCGCAAGCAAAGACGTAGCTGCGATCTTTTGCCACAGAGGAAGCTTTGAGCGGCTCCTGAAGTAATTCTGAGCGAGCTGCCCTCTCACGACCTGCGGTCTGTTCTTTCTGAACCATCTGAGCGCCGACGGGTCGAACGACTCGACGCAGTATTCGCCGCCGTAGCCGTCAAGGCGCTCCGCGAGCGCGCGGCATGTCGCCTCGCAGTTTCCGTAAGACTTGACTTCTATTATCATCGGAACTCTTCCGTTCACGACCCTAAGGACTTCCGCAAAGAGCGGTACGCGCTCGTCCGTTCCGGGAAAGCGGTATTCCTCCAGTTCTTCATAAGTCAGCTCCGATATCTTCCGTTTTACGCCGAGCATCCTCTTGAGAGTCGCGTCGTGAAATACGACGAGCCTTCCGTCGGACGTCAGCTGAACGTCGAGCTCGATCCCGTAACCGCGCTCCGCCGCCCTTGCAAAAGCGCCGAGGCTGTTCTCGGGAACGCCGCCCCCGAACAGTCCCCTGTGGGCTATCAGAGTCTTTTCAAACGGCTCCGTTCTTCCTCGCGGCCGTTCGGTGAACACAAGGAACAGATACAACGCCGCAAACGCCGCCGCGATCAGCGGGATAAGTAAAAATATCATTCCGTATCTCCGTCATATTCAAGAGTCAGGCTCTTCCCGTCGCAGCGAAGCAGGACGGGCGCTTTTCTCGTGAAATAAGTCGCGACTCCGGAGGAGGTCAGAAGTTCGACCGTCTCATCGTCCTCGGGCTCGTCGTCCGAAGAGGTGATAACCGCGTATTCGGGTCTGGTTTTTTCAATGAGATCCGCAAGGTTTTTGTCCCACCTGCCGTGGTGCGGAATCTTCATAAAGGAGCAGTCGACGGCGAGCCCTTTGTTTATGAACTCCGCCATGCGCTCGTTCTCCGCGTCCCCCGTAAAGAGCAGCGTTTCATTTCCGCATTTTACTGTAAGTATGAGTGAAGAATTGTTGCTCGGGTCGTGAGAATACTCCTCCTCGGCTGGCGGGTCGACGGAAAAAGATACCCCGTCGAGTTCAAATCCGTAAGTCTCCCTCACGGTCACGGGAGATATCGCCGCGTCCGACAGGGCGTCGAGATAGTTCGAATACCCGTCGCTCTCCTTCGGATAGTTGCTCTGAAGCACGTTCGATATCTCAACTGAGTTTATGACCTTCGCGGCTCCGCCGACGTGGTCTTTGTCAAAATGAGTTATTATGAGGTAATCTATCTTCGTTCTGCCGATACCTTCGAGGTAAGAGACGATCTCCTTGCCGAATCCCTTTTCTCCCGCGTCGATGAGAACGGTACCGTTCTCAGTCGTCAGAAGAGCGGCGTCCGCTTTACCCGCGCTGAAAAAGCAGGCAAAAAGCGATACCTCGCCCGCTTCGTCCGTCGTATCGGCGCCCTCGCCGCCGGACGAGCAGGCGTACAAAACCGAAGTTGAAACCGCGATGACGACAAGGATCAGAATTACCGTTCTTATCACATTTCTCATATTTTTTCTTAATTACTGTAATCCGTAATACGCGTCGAGGCGCGAAAGGTTTGCGTTTACCGCCGCCATGACCGACGCGACCGTCGCCTCTTCCCCCGCCGACGCGTCGGACGCGGTCTTCCCGTCGAGAGAGGTCAGCTCGGACGGAAGTTTGAAGTGCGCGCGGACGGTCTGTTCTATCGAGTCGAGCGAGAGCGCGCCGAATCTGAGGTCGCGCCATCTTGCGCCGATCTCGTCGCCGAAATAAAGATTCAGCTTTTCCCAAAGAAGATTGCATCCGTGGTCGGGCTCGATCGCCGCGTCTGCGAACGCGCCGTCAAGTTTACAGGGCACAGGGATCCAGGTAGTCCCGTCGTACGTTAACCAAAGAATATTTGCCGAAACGCTGTCTGTCGCGCCGATCGCGCACGTAAACAGCATTTCGTCGATCGCGCGGTCAACTGCGACGTGAGCGGAGACTCCGTCTCTGAAGTCGTCCCAGTCGTTCTCTCCGATGAACGAGATCAAATCGTTGAAGCTCTGATAAAGAGCGTCGTCGCCGAGCGAATCGGACTTCCATATTACCTTGAATCCGGCCTCGTCCGCGCTCGCGCCGACTGCGGCTCTCAGCTCCGTCTGAGCGGTCGCGGCGTTTGAAATCATCGCCGCCGCGGAGTCGGAAAAGAACGCGTCCTTTGCCGGGGAGAGAGTATAAATACCGCTGAACTTATCGCCGTTGTAAAAGGCGACGGGAATGCCTTCTCCGGCGCCGAAATTCGGAGCGGAAGACAGCGGGTCCTGATAATTGCCCGTCGACGCGACTTGTCCGTAGAGGTCCTCAGCGATCGCACCGTAAGACGTGCGATCTTTGAGATAACCGGGCGTCAGATAATATTCCGAAAATGCTCCGGCGTCCTTCGCGACCTGCGCCGCGCCGTCTTTCAGAGTCAGCTTGTAAGAGTCTTCGGAAGCTTTTACAAAGGAAGCGGAAAACTCCCCGCCATCGCACACGAGGGTTATCGTGCTTTCGGTCTCCGCCGTGACGATCGGGATCTTAACCGTCCCGTACGTCAGGTCGCGTTCCTCCTTCGTTCCGCACTTGACGCAGACCTCCGTCTCCTTTTTTTCTGCGAGGTCGGCGGATTGCAGTTCGAATTCGTGCGCGAGCTCGATCCTGCGGTACTGAGCCGCGCCGCAGGAACAGACCGATCTCTCCTGACCGGCAACGTAGCAGGTGGACTCGATATACGGCTCCCATTCGCCCCATTCGTGGCGGTGCTCTTCACCGCAGGACGCGAGGAGGAACGAGAGCGTCAATATTATGAACGTTGTAATAACTGATTTTCTGATAAAACGGGTATGCGCCATGCCTGAAAAAGACTCCTTAAAACATATTATCTCATTTAATATTATACCTTTATCATTATTTATTGTCAATTATAAAACTGTTAACAATGCGCGTATATTGAATTTTTATTTCTGTTGTGATAAAATGGATTCGAAGCGAAACCTTTTCGGAAAAAGACTGTCTTATGGTATGAAGACCGGTCAGAAAAACACGGGTAAAACCGGGAAAGGAAGGCTCATGAACGGCTACGAAAAAGCGACGACGGCGACGACGTTATCCGACGAAGAGATAACGGTGCTCTATTTTTCAAGAGACGAGAGCGCGATAGTTCAGACTCAGAAAAAATACGGACGGCTTTTCTTGTCCATTGCCGCGGGGATCACGGGGTGCGCGGAGGACGCGATGGAATGCGTGAACGACACCTACCTGAAGCTGTGGAACTCAATACCTCCCGAGCGCCCGAAAAACCTCAAGGCGTACGGCGGCAGGATCGCGAGAAACCTCGCGATAAACCGCGCCGAGTACAACGGCGCCGAGCGCCGCGGCGGGGGAGAGATACTCGCTGAGCTTGACGAGAGCGTACCGGACTCCGCGCCGTCGGACTCTCCCGGGGAAATATCCCGCGCGATAGATGCGTTCCTCCGAAAGGAGGACCGTCTGTCGAGAGTGACGTTCGTTCTCAGGTACTGGCACTGCCTGCCTCTCGACGAGATCTCAAAGCGCACCGGCGCCGGCGTTCCGGCAGTCAAATCCCGTCTTTTCAGAACGAGAGCGAAACTGAAAAGATATCTTGAAAAGGAAGGTATACCGCTGTGAAAGACAACAGATCGAAAAAGTTGTTCGACGCCGTCGGAGAGATCGGGGACGATCTTATAAACGAAGCGGAGTCCTACGACTTTAAAACCGAAAGAGCTAAAAAAATAAGGAAGTACAGCGCGGTCGCGGCGTCGTTCATTCTCGTCGCCGCAGTCGCCGTGATCACCATCATGACAGTAAACAGAAACAAGGACAAAAGTCTTCCCGTTCCTGTAACGGAGCCGATCGAGTTCGCTCAGGACTCTGCGTTTTTCGGGTCTGCCGCGTCTCTGCCGGAGGAACTGAGAAACGTTTCCGTCGTCGCGTCGGACGCGGACGGAAAGATCATCCCGACGGAGAGCGACTTCATCGTCAAAACCGAAAAGGGATGCGAAGTTGAGACGCTGACGGAGTTCATGACCCTCTCGCCGAAGACGGACTATTCCGTGACGAAGCTGGGAGACGGGGAGTTCAAGGTCTCTCCCGCGTCGGGAAAGCTATTCCCCGGAACGGTCTACAACGTCTCCTTCGGAGATCCAGAAAACCCGGGGGCGAGCTACACGTTCCAGACCGAGTCGGAGTTCTTCGCAAAGAGCGTTCTTCCCGCGGATATGTCGACGGATGTGCCCGTCGACACGGGCATCGAGATCACTTTCTCCGACAGCGTGGGAAAATGCGACTTCGGTGACTATATTTCGGTCGAGCCGGAGATCGAGCTCGAGTTCAGAGTCTATCCGAACGGAAGAGTCGTCGCGGCGATCCCGAAGGACGACCTCGAATACGGCAAGGTCTACACCGTCACCGTAAAGAGCGGAATTCCGTCTCTTTCGGGAAAAGAGCTGACGGAAGAAAAAAAGACGAGCTTCATGACGGAGTCGTCAAAGCGCGACGACACGAGCGGATCGCGCCTCTATATCTCGACGTCGAGGATCTCGTCGACAGCAGCCCCGTCCTACAGATATTCGTCTAACAGGGGCGAGTATATATACTCTCCCGACGAAGAAGCGGCGCTGACCTTCAGCGTTTTCAACTATTATGAAATAAACTCCGTCGAAGTCGGAGCGACGCTCTACAGATACCCGGACGCGAAGAGCGCTGCCGAGGCCGTTCTCGCGTGCGCGACGAACACCAAGGTCGACCGCGAATACACGTTCTCGTCCGACGGACTCGTTAAGGTCGGGGAGTACGACGCCTCCGACCGCGACGACGACGAATATTCGGCGGACGGAGTGATCTCCTTCGGCACGGGGCTTGAAAAAGGTTTTTACCTCGCGAAGCTCGGCGCGTCGGCGAAGAACAGATTCGGCGACAGGATCACGTCCGAAAAATATATCGTCATACAGATAACGGATCTGCGCGCGTTCACGATCAGCTCCGACGGCAAAACTCTCGTCAGAGTCGACTCAAGGTCGGAAAAGAGCGCTGACGGAGCGGAGGTCTCGTCCGTTTCCTTCAACCGCTCCGACTGGTACGGCGACGAGGGCGACGGCGAGACGGTCGCGACCGACAGCGCCGTCGTTCGGGACGGAGTCTGCACGCTTGACACCGGGCGCGCCAATTCCGCCGTCATCACGATAACGCTCGGCGACGACTCCGCCGTGATCTGCGCCGGATGCGCGCAGACGGAGACGGACGAGTTCGGCATGAGCCACTTGTACACCGACCGCGAAAAATACTTCTCGGACGATACGGTGAACTTCTCCGGCTTTGCGGTAAATCTCTCCGGAAAGAGCTATCCCGCGCTCTACGTCAAGACCGCGGAGGCTCCCGCAAAACAGATAGAAGTCATGAAGAACGGGTATTTCCGCGGCGCTTACGCGATAGAAAACCATTCCGCGGGCGGCATATTCCTGACGGTCGTCGACGGAGACGACAACGTCGTCGCTTCCAAATATATCAGAGTGACCGAGGAGGAAAAGCCGCAGATCACCGCCGCCCTCTCGTTCGACAAGCTCTTTTACAGATTCGGCGAGACCGTGACGGTCACGCTCAAAGCGACGTTCTTCGACGGCACGCCCGCCGAGGGCTTCGACTTCACTCTGAACGCCGATCCGTTCGGAGAAAGTTACACCGGAATGACGACAGACAAGAACGGCGAGATCTCCTATTCATTCGAGACAGGCAGAGTAACGGATCCTTGGAGCACCGATCCTTCCACGATCACGGTGTACGCGGAGCTGACGGGGCTCGAGACTCAGACTCTCTTCATCTCGTCCGACGTATACTACTTCCACTCCGATTACGTATTCAAGTCGGTATGGGAGCCGACGCGACGCGCCGTGACTCTCAACAAGGTCGACACTTCGGCGATAAAGACCGAGGATGACCTTAAGTACGGCGTTTTCCCGCAGAACACGGTCGGCGAGCCTGCCGACGGGACTGTAAACTACGTTCTCAAAAAATACGAGACGATAAAGAAAGAAACGAAGGAATACGACTACGTCGCAAAGAGGAGCTACACCCGTTACACTTACGACACGGTCGAGAGTACCGTGGAGACGGGAACGAGGTCGTTTGAGAACGGAGTCGTCGAGCTTCCGATGAGAAAAGTCGAGGGATTCGTCGGCGGATATTGGTACGAAGTTACCTACAACGACGGCCGGAACAATTACAAAGCGTATCTCTCCGCGACCGGAAGCGAGTATTGGTGGAGCGGAGACAATGAAGAGTACGAGATAACGTTCGACCGCGATAAATACGGAGCGGGCGACAGCTTTACCGCAGACTTCAGGCTGAAAGGAGCGCCGGTCGAAGACGTTCTCTTCGCGGTCTACGCGGACGGTCTCGAACAGTTCGGCAAGGGCGCGTCGTACACCGGACGCGTCGAAGGCGCGATGGTCACGGGTTCGGAAATTTACGCCGTCATATTCGACCGCGACAGCGGACAGTATCTTTACGACGGAGCCGCCATCCCGTTCGACCCGGGAGAGAGCAGACTCGAAATAGAGCTGACGCCGGACAAGGAAACGTACGCGCCCGGCGAGAGCGCGACCGTTAAGATCAAGGTCAAGGACGCGCCCGGCGCGACTCTGACTCTCAGCGTCGTCGACGAGGCGTGCTTCGCTCTCGAAAACCAGGACGAAAAGAGTCTTGAAGACTACTTCTCTTCGGTCAGAAAGATCGCTAAGGACGAATCAAGGTTCGGATATTTCAGTTACCGCTGGTACGACCCGTGGTACGGATACGGCAGCAGCGTTATGAAAGACGTCGCCGTGAACAGAAGATTCACGGTCTCCGAGACTGTATACGGCGGCGGAAAGAACAGCACGGCGGACGCGGATATGGCGGCTGACGAAGCAGTTCCCGAAAAAGCCGCCGAAACAAGAGCGGCGGAGTACGCGGAAGAGGCCGCCCCGGAGCAGAACACGTCCGGCTCTTCGGAAGAGGAAGTATACGTCAGAAAATACTTCGCCGACAACCCGGTCTTCGAGGTCGCAGAGCTCGACGGGAACGGCGAGGCGACGGTCGTCTTCACGGTCCCCGACAACATCACGTCGTGGAGGATCACCGCCGTCGCCGCGGACGGCACGGGCGGAGAATACGACAAGGTCCGCCTCGGAAACGCGGTGTCGGATATCATTTGTACGAAGGGATTCTTCATCAACCTCAGCGCGCCGTCGTACTACATCGTCGGCGACGACGCGTCCCTCCTCGCGCGCTCGTTCGGGATCGATTCGGACGGAGAAGTCAAGTATACGGCAGAACTTGCGGACGACGCGGGCAACGTCGTCGCGACTGCCTCCGCTTCCGACGATTCCAAGGGATACGCCGAGCTCAACTTCGGCAAAGTGGGAGAAGGTCACTACACCGCGACTGTGTACGCGAAGGGTGAAAAATCGTCCGACGCCCTGACGTCCGAGTTCGACGTCATAAGAAGCGCGGAGATGATGCCGGAGAGGCGCACGGTGACGTTCGATGAGATAAAAGAGATTTCTCCCGCTCTCTACCCCCTGACTCTGACGTTCTACGACGGAGATTCGTCTCACGTTTTCTACGGGAACGTTATACACAGACTTTCGTGGGGAGACGCGACGGCGAGAGCCGATATGATCGCGGCAAAATACGTCGCGCTGAAGGCGTCGGAACGAGTATTCGGCGCGGATGAATCTGACCGGATAGCAAGCGCTAAGGAATCGTTCTCCGGATATTGCGGCGACCTCGTATCACTTCTCACCTACAGCGAAGGGGATACGGAGCTCACCGCGAACGTGCTCGCGGTCGCGCCGGATCTTCTCACATCGGAAAACAAGAGCGCGACGGCGGAATATCTGACGCGTCTCGTTATGTCGACCGAACAGACGGACGAAGTGACGCTCTGCGCCGCTCTCTCCGCGCTCGCCTCGATGAACGAGCCCGTGCTCGACGTCCTCTACAAGACGGCACAGGTCGCGGGAGGATATCCCGACGACGCGAAGCTCTATCTCGCCGCGGCTTTCGCCTCCCTCGGAGACTGGTCCGCCGCGGGAAATATCTACTCGCAGGTAAGAGACGCGCGGGCCGAAGAGAAGGCGGAGTACTCGACTCTCTGCTTCAGAGGCGACAACGACGACGAGACGGTAAGGCTCTCGTCCCTCGCTCTTCTCGTTTCCTCAAGGATATCGAAGAGCGACGCGGAAAAGACCGCAAAGTATCTGATAGAGAACCCCTCCGCAACGGAGCCCGATTATCTCGCGCTCGCCGCGTACGTCAGGTTCTTCATGCCGGAAGGCGAATATACGGAAAAGACGGTCTCGTACAGAATAGGCGATAAAGAGTACAGCGAGACCGTGACTCCGTGGAATCCCGTCTCGGTAAGGCTTTCAAAGACCTCGCACGACTCGTTTGAAGTTATCTTTGCGGACGACGGTATCGCCGTCGACGCGTCCTACCTCGCGGTGGCGTCTGAAGTCCTTGAGAACTACGACGTATCCGACCGCGTGACGATCGAGAAGGAAATTAAGCCTTACATGAACGGCATGTACAAGGTCGTTCTGAAGATCAGCGGAACTTCCACCAGAGTGAGTGAAAGCTTCGACATCACGGACGTCGTACCTGCGGGAGCGAGATATTTTTCGTCTTATTCGAACTACGACAACGAATTCCAGGATAACGATATTTACGCGGGAGCGTACGTATATAATCCTGCGGGACAGAAAGTCTCGGGATACGTCTGGATCTGCAAGAAGTTCAACAGAGGTAACGACGTATACAGGATGGAGTGCCCGGAATACAGCTTTTCCGTGACGGCGACGTACGTCATACGCGCGGCGGTCAAGGGAGAATTCATCGCCGAGCCCGCAGTTATCAGGAATCTCGGGGCGAATATCTACTACGCGTCCGCGCGCCACAGGGTGACGATAACGGACGGCGAATGGATAATAAATAAAGAGAACTGACGCTATTCAAGAGCGGCGCCCTTCGGGGCGCCGCGATTTTTTTCGAAAAAATGTAAAAAAGCACTTGACAAATGGACTCGGGCGTGATATACTCTACTTACCTACCAAGTAGATAGGTTATTCAAAGGAGGAATTAACCATGTCAAAGATTTTCAAAAGCGCAGACGAACTCATAGGAAGAACGCCGCTGCTCGAGCTGGCGCACATAGAAAAAGCGGAAGGGCTTGACGCGACAGTCCTCGCGAAGCTCGAATACTTCAATCCCGCGGGATCCGTCAAGGACCGTATCGCCAAGGCGATGATCGACGACGCCGAAGCTTCGGGAAAAATCAATAAAGATACGGTCATCATCGAGCCGACGTCGGGCAACACAGGCATCGGTCTTGCGTCTGTCGCCGCCGCAAGAGGCTACAGAATAATCATAGTAATGCCCGAGACGATGTCGATCGAGCGCCGTCAGCTCATGAAGGCGTACGGGGCTGAGCTCGTTCTGACGGAGGGAGCTAAGGGAATGAAGGGTGCGATAGCGAAGGCGGAGGAACTGTCGCACGAGATCGAAAACAGCTTTATCCCGTCGCAGTTCTCAAATCCCGCCAACCCCGAGGCTCACCGCAGAACGACAGGCCCCGAGATTTGGGAAGACACGGACGGAAAGGTCGATATATTCGTCGCGGGAGTCGGCACGGGCGGCACGCTCACCGGAGTCGGCGAATACCTCAAGGCGAAGAATCCGGACGTCAAGATCGTCGCCGTAGAGCCCGAATCGTCCGCAGTCCTCTCGACCGGAGTCGCAGGCCCCCACAAGATCCAGGGTATCGGCGCGGGCTTCGTGCCGGACGTACTGAACACGAATATTTACGATGAGATCATCCCCGTATCGAACGACGACGCTTTCGCGACCGGCAAGAAGATAGGCAAGAGCGAGGGAGTCCTCGTCGGCATCTCGTCCGGCGCCGCCGCTTATGCAGCCATCACGCTTGCAAAGCGCCCCGAGAACGCGGGAAAGACAATCGTCGTCCTTCTCCCCGACACGGGCGACCGCTACCTCTCGACTCCTCTTTTCGCTGACTGAAACATGTTGCATTTCACGGCGCTTTGTGGTATGATATTGGTAACGAATAAGTGCCGAAAGGAATGATGAATATGTTAAAAGGCGTACCCGCAATACTTCCCCCTGAACTGCTCAAGGCTCTGTGCGAGATGGGTCACGGAGACGAATTCACGATCGGAGACGCGAACTTCCCCGCTCTCTCTTACTGCGACAAGGTCATCAGGATGGACGGACACGGTATCCCCGAGATACTCGACGCGATACTTCAGCTCATCCCTCTCGACCAGTACGTCGACCACCCGGTCACGGTGATGCAGATACCGGAGGAGGCGGGCATCAAGGACCCGATCACGAACGAGTATTCAAGGATCGCGTCGGAGCACGAGGGTCGCGGCGACCTGCTCGAATACGTCGAAAGATTCGACTTTTACGACAGGGTAAAAGGAAAGAGCCTCTTCGTCATAATGTCCGGCGAAAAAGCTCTCTATGCGAACGTAGTGATCAGAAAAGGCGTTATATAAAGAACGGAGCAGACCGGAACGTACGGTCTGCTCTCATTTTATTGTTT
>CADBTH010000075.1 GCA_902797495.1 uncultured Ruminococcus sp. | reverse complement strand
TCGCCGTATTTGTTGAACTCGCTCGACGCGGGAACTTCCGCGTAATAGCTGTAGTTCGTGTAGAAGAGAGGATTGCCGTTCGCATCCCTTTCAAAGGCGGGAAGATAGTTCTCGTTGTAGTTCATCGTGACGGTGCCGTTGCGGTCTATTATATAGAGCGCCTTGCCTGAATCGTCGTAGATGATGTTACCCATGTAAAGATATATCGCGGGACGCTCTACCGTCGTCTCCGTGTCCTCGACCGTCGACATCCTGCCGTCGTCGTACTTCGTCACGACCCAGGATCTTTGCGCCATATTTCTGTATGAGAACTCGGAAGGGAGCGAGTATCCGAACCTGATCTGCCCGATCACGGACGTCGAAGGGTCGTACGTGCCGTCGGTGATATAGTATCCTTCGGACTCAAGCTCTTCCCTCGTTTTGAAAACGGTCGAGATTCCGGCGCCTTCTCCGCCGGGGCGCCTCGATCTGCCCTTGAACTCGAGCTCCACGCTCGGTATCCGCTCCGGCTCTTTCGCTTCCGTTTCAGGCGCGGGTTCATCGGGCTCGTCCGCCTTGCCGTCTTCTTCCGGCTCTTCGCGCTCCCAGATCGAGAACAGTCTGTCGGCGTTTCCCTTCCACGCTTCGGGACGGTCGATCAGGTCGAATTCGAATACTCCCATGTAATAGAGACCGAAAAAGAGCAGTACGAGCGAGACGACGAGCGCCGCCGTGCGCTTCGGGAACGGGGGCCTTTCCTTGTTCTCCCGGTATATCCATTCTTTGAATCGCGGCTTCAGCTTCGCCGGAGCCTCTTTTACGAACTGCAAAAGCCGCTTCGGGAGAGACGCTATTCTGTTTTTGATATCTTTGAAAGCGATCTTTTTCATAAAATGCCCTTCAGCTGCCGTGCAGAACGTTTATCTTGATTATATTATACACCCGCAAAATAAAAGCAAATGTGCAAACTATTAAATAATCGTATTATTTTTGTTTATTTGTGATATTTTCCGCCCGAGAGTATCGATATGCAGCGGTAGACGGTCTCGTAGAGCATTACTCGCGCCAACTGGTGCGGGAAGGTGAGCGCCGACATCGAGAGCTTTAAGTCGCCCGCCGCCTTTACCTTGTCCGAGAGCCCGTATGACGAGCCGACGATAAAGCATATCTCGCTCTTTCCCGCCGACGCCGCTTCGTCGAGCTTTGCGGCGAGTTGTTCGGACGAAAACTGACGTCCCTCTGTGCAGAGCGGAACGACGAGCGCCCTCTTCGGTATCTCGGCGAGTATCCTCTCTCCCTCCGCGTCGAGCGCGCGTTTTATCTCTGCGTCCGACGGAGAGCTCTTCAGTTTCTCTTCCTTCAGGCAGACCTCCGTGACGGAGGCGGAGCCTGTCAGACGCTTCCTGTATTCTTCGCAAGCAGCCTTCCAGTGCGGCTCGGAGAGCGAGCCGACGGTGACGATCTTAATTCTCAGCATAAGATATGACCTCGCAGTTTGTCTTTCCGTCGGGGAGGCGCACCGCAAATTCGCGGTCGGCGACAGTCAGCTCGCAGCCCCGGTATCCCGCGCTGTCGAGCGCGCATCGCACGTCCGAGTACGCGAGCGACGGCAGATTGTTCTCGGGCGAGAGGTGGGCGAGGGCTATCGCCTCGCAGCCGCGCTCCGCGAGAAGACACGCGAGCTCCGCGCAGTCGGAGTTTGAAAGATGGCCGCGGGGAGAGAGTATCCTGCGCTTCAGAAAAGGCGGATAGCGTCCCTCGGCGAGCATCTCCTCGTCGTGATTCGCCTCGATCATGACCCTGCGGCAGCGCGACAGGTTTTCTATCGCGCTCTCCGTGACGTGACCCATGTCCGTCGCGATCCCGAACGAGTCGCCGCACGAGTCCGTTACGACGTAGCCGACGTGGTCGGCGCTGTCATGGGGAAGAGGGAACGACGAGACCTCGATATCACCGACGGTCTCGGAGTATTCGCGCGGATGAACGACAAGACTGTCCGGACGGCACTTTTCGGGCATCGCCGCCGCGCTCTTTTCCGTCATGTGGACGGGTATCGGTTTTTTTCTGCAGAGAACCCCGAGAGCGGCGACGTGGTCGGCGTGTTCGTGGGTTATGAATATCGCGGAAACGGCGCCGACGTCGCTCCCCGCCTCGCGAAGAGCCGTGCAGACCGCTCTTGCGCTCCTTCCGCAGTCGATAAGTATTTGAGTTTTTTCCGTCCGTACGAGCGTGCAGTTCCCGCTGCTGCTCGAAAAAAGGATGTCGACCTTCAGCATTTCAGATAGCCGTCCGTCCGACAAGATCGTAGTCGAGAGCTTCCGTTATCACCACGTCGACGAACTCGCCCGGGGTGAACTTCGTGCCGGAGGGAGAGGTGAAGAAGACCTTTCCGTCGACGTCCGGCGCGTCCATGTACGAGCGCCCGACCCACGCTTCGCTGACGTGGTCGAAGTCCTCGCACAGAACCCTGAGCGTTTTACCGACGAAGCTCTTCTCGATCTCTTCGCTGACGGAGAGCTGATGGCGCATCAGGATGTCGTATCTGTCCTGCTTCACCTGCTCGTCTATCTGACCGTCGAAATCGTACGCGGGGGTGTTCTCCTCGCGCGAGTACGGGAACGCGCCGAAACGCTCGAACTTCGCGTCGAGCACGTAGCGGCACAGCTCTTCAAAGTCCTCCTCGGTCTCGCCGGGGAAGCCGACGATCGCCGTTGTGCGAAGAACGACGTCAGGGACGGCCGCGCGGATGCGGGAGACCGCGTCCTTGATGCACGCCGAGTCTCCGTGGCGGTTCATAGCCTTCAGCATATTGTCCGAGATATGCTGGATCGGCATATCCAGGTAGTGAAGGAGCTTCGGATTCGTCCTCATCTCCCCGACGAACTCGTCCGTTATCTTGTCGGGATAGCAGTAAAGAACTCTGATCCACGGGATGTCCGTCTCCTCGCTGATCCTGCGGATGAGCTCCGGGAGCTTGTAGTCGCCGTACAGATCGATCCCGTACGCCGTCGTGTCCTGCCCGATTATATCGAGCTCCTTTATCCCGAGACGCTCGAGATCCTTCGCCTCCGCGACGAGCGCGTCCATGTCCCTCGAGCGGAAGTTTCCGCGTATATTGGGGATCGCGCAGTATGTGCAGCGGTTGCGGCAGCCCTCCGAGATCTTAAGATACGCGAAGGTGTCGCCCGTCGTCACTATGCGGTCTCCGCCGAAATCGATCTTTTCCTGATCGCGGAATTCCGAGAACTTCCTGCCCGCGAGCACCGCGTCCACCGCCTCGACTATGCTGTGGATGCTCCCCGTTCCGAGCACCGCGTCCACCTCGGGGAACTGAGACAGAACTTCGTCGCGGTACCTCTCGGCGAGACACCCCGTGACGATTATCGCCTTGAGCGAGCGGTTTTCCTTGAGCCACGCGACGTCGAGTATGTTGTCGATCGCCTCTTTCTTCGCGCTCTCGATAAATCCGCAAGTGTTGATTATAACAACGTCCGCCTCAGTCTCGTCCGGGGTGATCTCGTGACCCGCCTCCGCGACGTGATGAAGCATTATCTCGGTGTCGACCAGGTTTTTGGCGCATCCGAGCGATATGAATCCGATCTTTGCCATGTGTACGTCCTTTTTATTCTTCTTCCCCGAAGTTCTCCCTCAGCGCCTCACGTACGTCGGAAGGGCTGTGTCCGAGCCTTATCAGGGACGATATTATCCTGTTGTATTCCGCACCGTCTTTCGGCGCGGCTTTTACTTTCTTTGAGATCAGCCTTCCGAGCGCCTCGCGGTAATCTTCCTCCGGTATCTGCGCCGCGGCGTTCTGCGCCGTCTCCTTAGAGTATCCTTTCGCATAGAGGTCGGACGCGATCCTGCGCCGTCCCCACATCTTGCTCCTCACCGCGCTCTGCGCTATCTTCTTCGCCTGAGATTCCTCGTCGAGGTAGCCGCGCCCGACCGCGTAATCCGCCGCCGCCTCCGCGGTGTCCTTTCCGATCTTGTGCCTGAATCTCAGTTTTTCGACGAGCGCGCGGCGGCTGACGTTCGAGTAGGAGAGAACGTCGAGCGCTTTCGAGACCGCGGCGGTGAGATCCGCGGCCGACAACAGGGAGCGAGCCCCGTCCTCGTCGGTCAGCTCTCCCTCCGTTAAGCCGAGGGGGAGAAAAAACTCCTTCGCGACAAGGCATTTTTCATCAAAGCCCGCGTCGTCGCCCTCGCCCGAGACCCTTACGATAAAGATCCCGCCGTTCTTTTCGATTTTCTTTATCCGGTACATTTCATCCTCACATACGCCGTATCCTGCCCGCTTCGACGTGCATCAGATTCACGTCCTTTCCGACGTTCTCAAAAAGCGACGGCTCGCAGGACGTGACTATTATCTGCCGGTCTCCGAGAGAGCCGAGCACGAACGCCCGACGGTCTCCGTCGAGTTCGGACAGAACGTCGTCGAGAAGAATGACCGGCCGCTCTCCGCCTATGGCGTGCGAGAGCTCGCCCTCCGACAGCTTCATCGTCAGCGCAAGACTCCTCATCTGCCCCTGCGAAGCGAAATATTTGGCCTCTTTTCCGTTCAGCCTTATCCTGATGTCGTCCTTGTGCGGCCCCCAGAGGGTCGCGCCGTTCTTCATCTCGCGTTCGATATCGGACAGAAGCTTTTCGTAAAGACAGTCCGGATCGATCCTCGTGTTCCCGAATCCGTCGAAAGAGTCGGCCTCTATCTCTCCGCGCTCCTCGTCTCCCTCGTCCGTGTAAACGTTCGCTCCGTCCCCCGTCTTTCTGATCGAGTGACTCGTAAACGAGAGGGACGGCCGCTCCGCGTCGCCCGACATCTCGCGGAAGAGCCTGCTCATCCGCTCCGAGAGCATGGACATATATTCGTATCTGTACGCCGCTATCCTCGACGCCGAGCGGGACATCTGCTCGGCGAAAGTCTCCCAGAGCTCGCGCGGAACGGAGTCGCCCTTCGCCTCCGTCTTCAGAGCGGCGTTCCTCTGGAGCAGAAGTCTCTTGTAGTCGGCGAGGTAAGACATATATTCCTTTGAGAGCTGAGAGATCGCGATGTCGAGAAAGGTTCTTCTTCCGTTCGGCGGTCCGCTGACGAGAGACAGATGCGCGGGGCAGAAGAGAACGGCTCTGAAATCGCCTATCACCTCGCCTATGCCAGAAACGGGCGCCCCGTTTCTGAATATCTTCTTCTTTTGTTTTTCATCCGACGGGATGACGGCCTCGAGCGTCGTCCCGTACGACGCGCCGTCCTTCCGGCACACCGACTTTATCCTCGTGAAGTCCGAACCGAACCTGATAAGATCCCGATCCTTGGCCCCCCTGAAAGACCTGCCGCGGGCGAAATAGTAGACCGCCTCGAGCGCGTTCGATTTTCCCTGAGCGTTCTTTCCCCAGAGGACGTTGATCCCGTCCGAAAACTCCGCTCTTTCTTCTTTTATGTTTCTGAAATCGGTAAGCTCAATACCGCTGCATTTCAAGACGGATCGCCCTCCTTCCGGTAAAAATTTCACGCCTTATAAAAAGCCCAAAAGCATAACCCCGCCGGGGTTATGCTTTTATACGGGGTCCTCAAGGCAAACGAAGAGCGCCTTGGGGTTCCCTTTATTACTCGTCGTCGATGTCGAGATCGAGAAGTCTGATGTCGATGTCCTCGGGAACTTCTTCCGTAACCTCCGCGTTTTCCGACGCGGCGCCTGAAGCCTTCAGCTCCTTGATCTTCGCTTCTATCTCGTCGAGGATCGCGGGATTCTCTTCAAAATACTTTCTCGCGTTGTCCTTGCCCTGCGCTATCCTCTCGCCGTTGTAGTAGAACCACGATCCGCTCTTCTCGATGATCCCGAGCTCGATGCCCATGTCGATGATCTCGCCGGACTTCGATATGCCCTTGCCGAAGATCATCTCAAACTCGGCAACCTTGAAGGGAGGCGCGACCTTATTCTTGACTATCTTGCACTTTACCTTCGTGCCGTACGGAGTCGAGCCGTTCTTCAGCGTGTCGGCCTTTCTGACGTCGATCCTGACGGAAGCGTAGAACTTCAGCGCGCGGCCGCCCGTCGTCGTCTCGGGGTTTCCGTACATGACTCCGACCTTTTCGCGGAGCTGGTTGATAAATATGACTATGCAGTTCGAATTCGCTATCGCGCCGGAGAGCTTTCTGAGCGCCTGCGACATCAGCCTTGCGTGCAGACCGACGTGAGACGAGCCCATGTCGCCCTCAAGCTCCTGCTGAGGAACGAGCGCCGCGACGGAGTCGATGACTATGATGTCTACCGCTCCCGACCTCACGAGCGCCTCGCATATCTCGAGCGCCTGCTCGCCGCTGTCCGGCTGGGAAACGAGAAGCTCGTCGATGTTGACTCCGAGATTCTTCGCATAAACCGGGTCGAGCGCGTGCTCCGCGTCGATGAACGCCGCCTCTCCTCCGTTCTTCTGCACCTCCGCCACCGTGTGGAGAGCTATCGTAGTCTTACCGGAAGATTCGGGGCCGAAGATCTCAACGATCCTGCCCTTCGGAAGTCCGCCGATACCGAGCGCCATGTCGAGGCTGATCGAGCCCGTCGATACCGAGTCTATATTCATGTTGGCGTTCTCGCCCATCTTGATGACCGTACCTTTTCCGTAACTGCGCTCAAGCTGAGAGATCGCCGATTCGAGAGCCTTCTTCTTGGCCGCCTTGTCGTCCACCGCGACGACTTTTTCTATTTTCTTTTTCGCTGTTGCCATACTTACCCCTCATATATTAATATTTATTAGAAATCGTAAGTTAATTATAATATATATTATCCCCAAAGTCAATAGGTTTTTCGAAAAAATCGAACATTTGTTCT
>CADBTH010000074.1 GCA_902797495.1 uncultured Ruminococcus sp. | reverse complement strand
TCGCGAAGTCCTCGCGGTCTCGGACAGCGTCATAGTCGTCACCTTCTGCGGAGGGTGTATCGATATCGGCGACGAGGCTCGCGAAAAATGTCTTGCGCACGTCCACGCGTGGTACCCGGGAGAGCTCGGAGGCGAGGCGATAGCGAAGTGCCTTGCAGGTGAACACCCCTTCACCGGGCGCACCCCCGTCACCTTCTACAGAGAGGACGCCGACCTTCCCGACTTCACCGATTACTCCATGGCTCGCCGCGGCAGAAACGCCGATCCCGACGCCGTACTGTACCCCTTCAGCTACGGCCTGAAAACCGAATAAGTATACAAAAAACGCCTGCGTTTCCGCAGGCGTCATTTTCTTTTTCAGGAAGTAAAATATTTAAGTACCGATATTTTGAAGTCCCCCTCGGCGTCGTCTATGACGAGTCTGATCCCCCTTACCGCGTCGCTGTAGACGTCGTTTCTGAACGTCCCGTCGTTGCGGTATATCTTATAGAAGACGTTGAAGTCGTAGGTGGAAGTGTTAGCGACGAACGTCGAGTCGACCCGCTCGACCTCGATATCGTAGATCATCTGACACGTGAACTTATCCTTCGCGCCGTACTGCGCAAGATAGCTCTTCGTGAAGAGCGCGTTGTAAGCGTCGGCGTCCCCCGCCTCGAGAGCGGCGAAATACTTCTTGAAGAAGCGCTCCTCCGGACGGAAGGTGTTCTCGTTATCTTCCGTCATACCGCGAGTCACGTTTCCGTCGCGGAACTTGATCGAGCGGTCGAAGCCCGCGAACTCGTCGTACCCTTCCCTGGCCTCGACCGAAGCGCCCCACTCCGCGTCGAAGAAGTAGTCGTAAGTATTTATAAGGTCCTCGTTCGCGGCAGGCTCCCGTTCGAGCAGCTTCGGCAGTACCGAACTGAAGAAGAACGCCGCCGCGGCGACTCCGACGAGGCACGCGATCCATATTTTGAGGACTCTTCTTTTTCCTTCCATCATCTATACCCGTCCAACCTAAAATATCCTTTAATATATTCTATAATATTTGTGAAAAGAATGCAATAAATCTTTGTAAAAATTCTGTTTTTTATAAGATTTCACGTTTATTATCAAAACTATTGACAACCGATATTTTTACATCTATAATATGGATGACGTAAAAAAAGTGCGTCGAAACGTAGAGGCCGCACGGCCGCGCCGCGCATTATTCTCTGGAAACACGGAGGTATTTGTAATGTTTGAAAAAGTAAAAGAACTGCTCGTAGAAGAGCTTTCAGTAGAAGCAGACGAGATCACTCCCTCTGCTGAACTCGTTAACGACCTCGGCATCAATTCCCTTGAACTCGCGGACCTCGTAATGCTCTGCGAAGACAAGTTCGGCGTAACGATCGACGACGACGACGCTCAGAAGTTCGTCACGGTAGGCGACGTTGCCGAATATCTCGCCGAGAGAGCAGACTGAAGCAAAACCGATAATCAAAAAAGCCTCTGCATCGTCAGAGGTTTTTTCTTAAAGAATCATTATGGAAAAGATCGATATAAGAGGAATACCGTTCGATAACGTCACGATGGACGAGGCGGCGTCTCTCGTTGAAGAAAGGCTCGCCGCGGGGCAGAAGACCGCCGTCTTCACGCCGAACGCGGAGATCGTCCAGGCGGCGATAGAGGACGCGGCGTATTTGCGCACGGTCAACTTCGCCGACGTCATCCTGCCGGACGGCATAGGGATCATAAAAGCCGCAAAAATACTGGAAACTCCGCTCAAGGAAAAAGTACCCGGAGTCGAGTTCGGAGAAAGACTGTTCTCTGACCTCGCAAAGACCAATCATACTTTCTTCATCCTCGGCGGAAAGCCCGGGGTCGCCGAAGACGCGGCGAAAAATATAAGTGAAAAGTACGGCACACGCTTCGCCGGCTGCCGCGACGGCTACTTCGGGAAGAGCGGCGCGGAGTCCGACTCCGTCGTCGCGGAAATAAACTCCTCGGGAGCCGATATCCTTTACGTCTGCCTCGGCTTCCCCGCGCAGGAGAAGTGGCTCGAGGCGAACTTTTCAAAGCTTGAAAACGCAAAGCTCGCGCTCGCCCTCGGAGGCTCCGTCGATGTCTGGGCAGGACGCGTCCGCCGCGCTCCGAAGCTCTTCATCAAGCTCGGCGTCGAATGGCTCTGGCGCCTCATCCGCCAGCCGTCCCGCCTCGGCCGCATGATGAAGCTCCCGAAATTCTATCTAGGAATGAAAAAATATAAAAAACAGCTGAATAAAAAGCAACTTTCTTGAAAGAAAGTTGCACAAAGAACTTCAGACTGCGCGGAAGCATCCGCTTCCGCGGGAAAAATTTTAAGGGCTGCCGTTTTGCGGCAGTCCTTCTTTTAAAAGTTTTGAGGGGGTCGAGGGGGAACTTTTTCAAAAGTTCCCCTCGTTAATTATATATTTCTTCTTCCTTCTATCGCTCGTCTCAGCGTAACTTCGTCGGCGTACTCGAGGTCGCCGCCCACGGGAACGCCGTTGGCGATGCGGGTGACTTTGACTCCGAGCGGGGTGATGAGCTTCGATATGTACATAGCGGTCGCCTCGCCCTCGACCGTCGGATTCGTCGCGACTATGACCTCGGCGACCTCACCGTCCTTCAGTCTCTCGAGCAGCTCCTTGATCTTGAGCTTGTCCGGACCGACGCCGTGCATAGGCGATATCTCGCCGTGCAGAACGTGATAGAGCCCCTGAAAAACGCCTGCGCGCTCGATGGCGGCGAGAGCTCTCGGGTCCTCGACAACGCAGATCTGCGAGCGGTCGCGCTTGGGGCTTGAGCATACGGGACAAAGCTCGTCGACAGTGATGTTCTGACAGCACGAGCAGAGCCTTACCTTGGTTTTCACGTCGAGGATCGCGTCGGAGAATTCCTTCGCCGACTCCTCGGAGAGATCGAGAACGGAGAACGCCATACGCAGAGCGGACTTCTTCCCCACTCCCTCGAGGCGGCGGAACATATCCGCGAGATGCTCTACGGGTTCGATAAATTCAGCCATATCAGAAGAGACCGGGGATGCCGGGCATATTCAGAGCTCCCGTGACCTTGCCCATCTCGGAGGAGTTCGTCTCGTTGACCTTCTTGATCGCCTCGTTGACTCCCGCGACGAGAATGTCGGAGAGAATCTCGATGTCGTCGGGATCGACGATGTCGGGATCCATCTCAATGGAGAGCACCTCGAGCTTGCCGTTGATCTTCACCGTGACGACCCCTCCCCCGGCTCTGACCTCATACTCGCGCGCGTCGAGCTCTTCCTGAAGAGCGGCCATATCCTCCTGCATCTTCTGAGCCTGCTTCATTATTCCCTGCATGTTGGAAGGACCGCCTCCGCGACCCTGCGGTAATCTTGCTTTCATGTCTCTTTCCCCTTTGATTATTATACTTTGTCGAACAGATCGTCCGAGAGCTTTCTCGGAGGGTCTTTTATTATTATCTTAACCGTCGCCGCGCGGTCGTTGATGCCGCAGGAGACGAACGCGTCGGATATCGCGCGCTTCAGCTCTTCGCCGAAATAGGTCTCGGCGAAATTGTTGTCCGTGAAGAGCCTGATGAGCGACCCGTCGTCGATAAGATCCGCCGTCATCGCGGCGAGCATACCGCGCGCCAGAAAATCGCGTTTTCCCAC
>CADBTH010000073.1 GCA_902797495.1 uncultured Ruminococcus sp. | reverse complement strand
AATGAATTCCATCTGAACGGTCGAGGTAGGAAGAGCGACGGTAATACCGTTCTTCTTAAATCCCTTGACGGCGTTCCACGCGGCCTCGAGCTTCTGTTCCGTATAACCCGCGTCGCAGAAAATTGCAGAATTCTTAATAAGCGGCGCTACGGTGTGGAGGAGCAGAGTATCAGCTTTTTCGTTCTCGATCGCGGGAACTTCAATTACGTCGGTCTTAAGAGAGTCAAGTTTCGTAATAATGTCGATCTTTTCTTTGAAACTGCAATGCTCGTCAATACCGCAGAGGGTCATGTCGGAAATCAGGATTTTTTTGTTTGCCATATCGTTCTCCTAAAAAAATTAGGCTTGCGACGACAGCGCCGCAAGCCAGACTCTTATATTCTTCCCGAAAAAGAATGAGAGTTGAGCACGTCAAAAAGCACTGTCTACAGATCTTGCTTTAATAATCTGAATCGCAGCGACAATTAGAAGTACTATTACGATGAATTTTTTCATCTTAATATTTTCCTCTCATGTTTTCTGCTGAGATTCTATCATATTAAAATGTTAATGTCAATAGTTTGATTTAATTTTTATAAATAAAAAACGAAAATTGATAAAAAACATAAATGAATTCGTCAAAAATAGTGTATTTGTAGTAAAATTGACTACTCAAGACGGAGGAACTGGCGTTCTATGGAAGTCTTTTTTATCTCGAAAGCGATAGGTCTGCCGTGAGGACAGGTCTTGATAACGGTCCCGTCGTCTCCCGGGTCTTTAAGTATTCTGTCGCAGATCCACTTTATATGTTCAATACCGTAACGCCTGCCTCCCTTGATGGCCGCTTTGCAAGAAGCCTGGTACAGAGCTTTTTCAAAAAACTCCGATTCGGTGCTCTCGACCGTTCCTTTTCCTTCGGACAGGCGGGTCAGCATAGCGCAGAACGTGTCTTCCGTACCCTCGGTACCGATCTCGGAAGGGATCCTGCCGACGCTGACTTTTTTTGCGGCATTGTCGATCTCAAACCCGAAGCCGATACTTTCGATATCATCTCTGTATTCTATAAGAGAGAGAATATCTTCTTCGGACAGATATATCTCAACGGGGACGAGAAGAGTCTGCGCCTCTTTGACTTTATTCTTTCTTCTTTCGCAGAGCTCTTCGAAAATGATCCTTTCGTGAGCCGCGTGTTTATCAATTATAAGAAGTCTGTCTTCAAGTTCCACGATAACGTAGCAGTCGTAAGCCTCGCCTATGATCCTGTATTCGGGAATGATAAAATTCTTTTCTTTTTCGTCCGATACCAGAGACATCTTTGGAGAGGCGTCGGGTGTTTTTTTATTATCGTCAGATTTCGGGACTATGGGGATATCGTAACCCGCAAGGATAGATGAAACGCCGGACGGCTTATTGAACGCCGACGGGGCAACCGAAGGGGCTGAAGTATTGCGCTGACCTCTTGCGCCTTCGATCTCTATTTGTTTTTCAGCGTCAGCCTTCGATCTTTCGAGAGGCGCGAACGCGTTTAAAACTCTGCTTACAGTCTGTTTGTCGGGAAGACCGTCGTTTCCGCCGTATACTTTTCCGTATGAGAGCTCCGGTCTGACGTCCGTTGTGTTCAAGGCGGTCAGAACTGCATAGTGCAGAGCTTCCGCTACGATACGTTCGTTTGAGAATTTCACTTCAAGCTTCGTCGGATGAACGTTCACGTCTACTGCTTCCGTTGAGATACCTATATTGAGGACGCAAAGCGGAAACTTGTCCTCCGGTATCTTTGAAACGTATGCGCGTTCAAGCGCGGACATAAGAAGAGGACTTCTTATATATCTTCCGTTTACGTAGAATACCTCCTGAGATCTTTTTGAAAACGTGAGATCGGGGGAAGAGACGTAGCCGTTGACGGTGACTCCGTTTTCCTGTCTTGCGACTTTTACAAGGCTGCTTGCGATTCGTTTCCCGTAAACGCTGTAGATCGCGTTTTTGAGGTCTCCGTCTCCCTGCGTCATGAATCTCAGCTCGCCGTCCGAAACGTATTTGACCGAAATATCCGGTACGGAGAGCGCCACCTTTTCCATGATCTCCGTGATCTTGGCGCATTCCGTGGCGTCTCGCTTCAAAAACTTTCTGCGGGCGGGCACGTTATAAAAGAGTTCGTCGGCAATGACCGTAGTTCCCTCGGAACAACCGGCGTCGCAGAGTTCGACGATCTCTCCTCCCTCGCATATCAGAAGAGAGCCGTCGCTGACGCCGCGGGGGCGCGAATATATTTTCAGCTTGGTCACGGCGGCGATAGCGGCGAGCGCTTCGCCTCTGAATCCGAGCGTGGATATCTTTCCGAGGTCGTCGGCATCTTTTATTTTGCTCGTAGCGTGTCTCAACACGGCGACCGGAAGATCGTCCTGATCTATACCGCATCCGTTGTCGGAGACTCTGATATGAGAAATACCGCCGTTTTTGATCTCGACGGTTATTTCGTCAGCTCCCGAGTCAACGGCGTTTTCGAGCAGTTCCTTGACGATGGAAGCGGGTCTGTCCACTACCTCTCCTGCGGCGATTAGATTCGCAACGTCAAAACCGAGTACGTTGATCTTTCCCACGGTATTTCTCCTTTCTTCAGTCTGAGAGCGATTTCTTCCATTCAAAGATCAGATTCATCGCTTCAATAGGGGTCAGCGTGTTTATATCCGTCTGCCTGATCTTTTCACAGACGTCGTCTTTCGCTATATCGAGAAGGCTCAGATTAAAATCCGTCTGCGGCTCCTCGCGGTATTCCGAGTGACGTGGAGCCGGTTTTGCTATGCCGCCGTCCTCAAGTCCTTCAAGTATCTCTTTCGCGCGTTTAACTATCGATGAGGGTATCCCTGCGAGCTTTGCGACCTGGATGCCGTAGCTCTCGTCGACGGGGCCTTTGACGATCTTTCTCAGGAATGTCAGATCGTCTCCCCTGCGCTTGACAGCTACGTTGTAGTTTACTACGCCTTCGATCTCGTCTTCAAGGGAAGTGAGCTCATGATAGTGGGTAGCGAACATCGTGCGCGCGCCGAGCTTTTTGCCCGCCGTGTATTCGACGACCGCCCGCGCAATGCTCATGCCGTCGTAAGTACTCGTTCCTCTTCCGATCTCGTCGTAGATAATAAAGCTCTGAATAGTTGCGTTCTTGACTATCGCGGCGACTTCCTTCATTTCAAGCATAAAGGTGGAGGTGCCGGAGGCGAGGTCGTCTGACGCGCCGACTCTCGTAAAGAGCTTGTCCGCAACGCCTATCCTCGCCGACGATGCGGGAACGAAAGAGCCGATCTGCGCCATAAGAATTATAAGCGCGGTCTGTCTCATGTAAGTCGATTTACCCGCCATATTCGGGCCGGTTATAAGCATGAGCCGTTTGTCGGTCGTGTTCAGCTCTGCGTCGTTCGGAACAAAATACGAATCCTTGACGAACTTTTCGACTACGGGATGCCTTCCGTCTTTGATGACAAGATCTGTGCTGTAATCGACTTCGGGGCAGACGTATCCGTTCTGTGTCGCCGCTTCCGCAAGGCTGACGTAAACGTCGAGCTCGGAGAGCGCCGCCGCGCTCTTTCTGATCCTGAGCGAAGAATTCGAGACCTCGTCTCTGATCCCGCAGAAGATCTCGTATTCGAGCGCCTTAACCTTGTCAGACGCGCCGAGGATCGTAGCCTCGGTATTCTTGAGTTCTTTAGTTATATATCTTTCGCAGTTTGCGAGAGTTTGTTTTCTGATATATTCTTCGGGGACGAGATCCTGATACGACTTCGTGACCTCGATATAGTATCCGAAGACTCTGTTGTTTCCGATACGAAGATTCTTGATGCCCGTCTTTTCGCGCTCGTCCGATTCGATCTTCTTGATGAACGAAGATGCGTTGTTCATGATGCTTCTCAGCTCGTCGACGTCGGAATTGAATCCGTCCTTGATGATGCCGCCCTCTTTGACCTGGAAGGGAGGAGTCTCGATTATAGCGTCGTCGATCATCTTGTAGATGTCGCCAAGCTCGTCGATATCCTTGAAGATAGAGCATAGCTCTTCCGATTCGAGAGGATCGAGCATCTTCTTGATGTCGGGAAGCACTTTCAGCGTCTGCGCGACTGCCCGAAGCTCACGTGCTCCGGCGGTGCCGTAAGTTATCTTCGTCATGAGACGTTCGAGATCGAGCACCTGAGAGAGCTTTTCGCGGAGCTCCTCTCTGAGCACGAAATTGGACGCGATCTCACCGACCGCTCTCTGACGGCGCGTGATCTTAGCGACGTTTGTGAGAGGATGCTCGATAGTGTATCTGAGAAGTCTTGCGCCCATAGCCGTGTTGGTCTTGTCAAGCACCCAAAGCAGGGAACCACGTTTTTCTTTAGTCAGCATCGTCTCGCAGAGCTCGAGATTTCTTCTCGTCGAGATATCCATTTCGAGGAACTGCCTGTTCTCATAAATGTCAAGACTCTTTATGTAGGAGATATCGATCTTCTGAGTTTCTTTGATATAGGAAAGAGCCGCTCCGCAGGCGACGAGCGCTACGGAATGAGTTTCCTCATATCCGGTGTCTCCGAACTGATCTTTCGCGCGCTTGAGCGCGTCAGCTACCGCAAAACGCTCGGGCGAAGCCTCACAATTTGTAATGCCGAGCTTTTCGGAAAGAAAAGAAACGATCTTAGGGTAGTCTTTGAGTTCGCAGTTGCATATAACTTCCGAAGGGCGGTAGGTCGACATCTCGTTCACGGCAAAATCGGAAACGTCTCCGGAAAGTGTGTCCGTAGCGTGTACTTCCGCAGTGGATATGTCCGTAAAACAGATACCGCATTGCCCGTCGGAAATATAGAGTGCGGCGAGGTAATTGTTCTGCTTTTCGTTCAGAAGAGAAGTCTCGATAAGCGTACCCGGCGTTATAACTCTGATGACCTCGCGCTTTACCAGTCCTTTTGCGAGAGCGGGGTCTTCAGTCTGCTCGCAGATCGCTATCTTATATCCCTTTTGGATCAGTTTTCCTATGTAAGTATCGACGGAATGATAAGGCACTCCGCACATCGGCGCTCTGTTGCCCTCTCCGCAGTCTCGTCCGGTAAGAGTCAGATCGAGCTCTCTTGAAGCAGTCTGAGCGTCCTCGAAAAACATCTCGTAGAAGTCGCCGAGTCTGTAAAAGAGAAGGTGACCTTCATACTGACGCTTTATCTCGAAGTACTGTTCCATCATTGGAGTGTAACCCATATTTACCTCCGTTGTAATTTGCATTTCAACGCGGCATATCCGCGTTTGCAGTCATATCAGTCGCAGCCGTGGCAGGTCGAGCAGTCGTGAGTGCATTCGGTCCGTCTCTGACCGGTTACTGCGTACTCGAGCTCTTCATATACTGCGTTCGTAAGCTTCGCGTACGCGTCCGACGCTTCCTTGAATCTGACGTAAGACGCGGAATTCGTTACCTTTTCGTATATCTCCGTCATGCGGTTCTGCACCGGCTTTACTGCGTCCTGATCGAAGTCTTCTTTCTCATATTCAGCGGCGAGAGTTGCCTGAAGAGCGGAATATTCGTCGAGAAGGGAATTCAGCTCCGTATCCTTGTTGTATGCGTCGGATGACATCGTCATCTCTCTGTATCTGGGATCAAGCTTTATAAGCTCTCCTACCTTTGCAATTGCCTGTGTGAGTTCGTCTGAAATGATCTTTTCCATTATTATTCTCCAGTTATACAATTTCACCGTTCAATGAGAACGATTCTGCTTTTGTGATCTTTATATTTTTGAATTGTCCGATGACGCTTTTGTCCGCCGCGACGTGGATAGGTCTCGGACTGTCTGAGCGGAAAGTTATCTGACTCGGGTCGTTCTTTCCCACCTCTACCGCAAGCGCTCTTACGGTTCGTCCTACGAAGCGTTCGTTTCTCTCGAGAGAGATAGGATTCGTGACGTCCATCAGTCTTGCGAATCTCTCGCGAGACACTTCCTTCGGTATCTGATCTTCCATCTCCGCCGCGGGAGTTCCGATACGCGGTGAGAATATGAAAGAGAAGAGCGCGTCGTATCTGACTTCTTTTATCAGGTCGAGGGTCATTTGAAAGTCTTCCTCGGTCTCGCCGGGGAACGCGACTATCACGTCCGACGTGATGCTGACGTCGGGTACCGACCGCTTCAGTTTTTCGATAATGGACGTATATCTTTCGATATCGTAGTGTCTGTTCATCCTTTTCAGTATCTTATCGGAGCCGGACTGTACCGGAAGATGAAAATGCTTGACTATCTTTTCTTCCTCCGCCATAGCTTCGATCAGCTTGTCCGAGGCGTCTTTCGGGTGACTCGTCATGAATCTGAGTCTGAAGTCTCCCTCTATCCTGCAGATCTTTCTCATAAGGTCTGCAAAGTCGACGCCCTCTCCGGTGTCCTTTCCGTACGAGTTTACGTTCTGACCGAGAAGGGTGATGTCTTTTGCCCCTGTTTCTATCAGTTCTTTGGCTTCTTTCAGGATATCGTCGGATCTGCGGCTCCTCTCGCGCCCTCTGACGTACGGCACTATACAGTATGAGCAGAAGTTATTGCATCCATACATAATAGAGAGCCACGCCGTATGCGCGTTCTCTCTGTACGAAGGGATCCCTTCGGCGATCTTGAAATCCTTTTCCGTGAAGAACTTTCTCTTCTGTCCTTTCAGAGCGGAAAGTACGAGCTCCGGTATCTTGTGGATGGAGCCCGTATCGAAGACGAAGTTTACGTATGGAATACTGTTTTTGAACTTGTCCGATCTGTGTTCCTGGGTCACCATGCATCCGCCTACTCCGATGATGACGGAGGGGTCGGCGTCTTTTATATGTTTGTACTCGCCTATAAACGATATCGCCCTTATCTCAGCGTGTTCTCTTATCGCGCAGGTGTTGACGAAAATCAGTTTCGCTTCCGACGGGTCGTCGGTCGCCGTGTAACCCATCAGCCTGCAAAGCCCCGCAATCCTCTCGCTGTCCGCTTCATT
>CADBTH010000072.1 GCA_902797495.1 uncultured Ruminococcus sp. | reverse complement strand
GGGGAGCGGCCAGACAGTCTCCCTGAAGCTGTCGTGCTCTATGAGAGTCGTGGCGTCCGGCTTCTTCATATCGCTTCCGAGCTTCGCAAAGACCTTGTTGAACGAGACCCCGACGGAGACCGTAACTCCGAGCTCCCGTTTTATTTTACCGCGTATCTCGTCGGCTATAGTCCGCCCGTCGCCGAAGAGCGAGCGGGACGCGGTGACGTCGAGCCAGCATTCGTCCATGCCGTAGGACTCAACGAGCTCCGTGTAGCCGGAGTATATTTCCCTCGCCGCCTTCGAGAACTCCTCGTATTTGTCGTAGTGAGGCGGAACGCAGAGCAGCCCCGGGCACTTTTCCTTCGCCTGCCACAGCGCCTCTCCCGTCTTGACTCCGTACCGCTTCGCCTCGTAATTTTTTGCGAGCACTATTCCGTGCCGCCGTTCGGGGTCGCCGCAGACCGCTATCGGATGACCGCAGAGGGCGGGGTTGAGCCGGCACTCGACCGAAGCGAAAAAATTATTCATATCCGAATGAAGTATCGTTCTGATGCCCGACACGGTATCCCCTCCTTTACGCCCGAACGCCGAACGTTTGTTCTTTTTGCGGTATTAAAAATCGCAGCTCCGCTGCGTTTACACTGTTATTATACCATCCCCCCGCGCCTGTATCAACGGTTTTCAATAAGTTGAGCGTTTCAATAAATTGAGGGGCAGCTTTTCCGGATAAAACACAATATGCGGGGCTTTTGAAAAAGCCCCGCATAAAAATATTCTCAATTATTTCAGTCCGTGTAGGTGTAGAGCTCGCCGCAGTCGACGTACTCGGCGACGATGCCGCGCTCTGCAAAGCGTTCGTTAATGACCTTCGCAAGATACTTCATTCCGTCGCGCTCGCTTCCGGCGTGACCTGCGATTATCGCAGTGGCCTGAATACCGAACTGCGCCGCGTCGCGCACGGGCTCGCCGTCCGCCCACTCGCACCATTCTCCGCCTATGGCGACCTCTACGTCCTCGAAGTTCTTGAACTTGCCCCAACACTCGCCTCCGCGGTGGCCGAGGAAAAGACCGATCTTCGTCACCGCGCCGTCGCGCTTGCCTATGATGCGGCAGTGCTTGAGTCCGCATTTGCGCTCTATATCCTTCGCGATCTCGAGAGGGGTCGTCGGCTCGTCGAGTACGAATATCACGTTGCCGTCGAAAGTGCCTTTCCAGCCGACCGTGTCGAGAAAACCGAGGGAGATCATATCGTCCCTGCCGAAGTGCATATGGTCGTGAAAACGGCAGATCGGTATTCCCGCCGCCTCGACCGCGGCGATCTTCATTGCGACGATCTTCGAATCTTGCTTTTCGTCTATATGAGAGTAAAACGTCGGCTCGTGTGTTATGATGAGGTCCGCGCCGAGGCGGACGGCCTCTTTCAGAACGTCGGGCGTCGCCGTGAGGCACGTGACGACCGTCTTTACTTCGCGCTCCTCGTCTCCGTATTTGAAGCAGTCTACCGTCCCCGGAGTTTCAAAATCCGGGCCGTCCAGTTCTCTCATAAAATCAATTGCTTTCATACCTGACGTCCTTTCGATTCAAAGCAGGAATATTCCGTTGTTGTGGCATTCGTTCTTAACTTCGGGCTCCCAGTAGGAGGACTGAACCTCTCCGATGTGCGCCTTGCGCAGGAAGAACATACAAATTCTCGACTGGCCGATGCCGCCGCCGATCGTATAGGGAAGCTTTCCTTCGAGAAGCGCCTTGTGGAAGGGAAGGGCGCGTCTGTCCTCGCATCCTGCGATCTTCAGCTGCCGCTCAAGCGCTTCCTCGTCGACTCTGATGCCCATTGAAGAGAGCTCGAGCGCAATGTCGAGAACGGGGTAGTAGACGATAATGTCGCCGTTGAGCGACCAGTCGTCATAGTCGGGAGCGCGGCCGTCGTGAGGTCGGCCGTTCTTCAGCGCGCCGCCGATCTGCATCAGGAATATCGCGCCGTACTCCTTCACCGCGAGATACTCTCTCTCCTTCGGAGTCTTGTCGGGATACTTTTCCTCAAGCTCGGAGGAGGCGATGAACGTGATCTTTTCGGGGAGAAGGCGCTCAATGAAATTGTAGTCGTCGACGATATAGTTCTCCGTGTGCTTCAGCGCCTCGTATATGTATTTTACGGTCTTTTTGAGAGTCGCTTCCGTGCGCTCCGATTTTGTGATTATCTTTTCCCAGTCCCACTGGTCGACGAAGATGGAGTGGATGTTGTCGGTGTCCTCGTCGCGGCGGATAGCCGTCATATCTGTGTAAAGCCCTTCTCCCGTGCGGAAGCCGTAGTCCTTGAGCGCCATGCGCTTCCACTTAGCGAGGGAGTGGACTATCTCATAGCATCCCTCGTCTTTTATGGAGAACGATACGGGTCGCTCGACT
>CADBTH010000071.1 GCA_902797495.1 uncultured Ruminococcus sp. | reverse complement strand
GGCTCAGTGTACTTTTCAAATCTTCCGCTTTTAAGTCCGTCAGTCAGGACGATCTCGCCGTCCTTTTTCTGAATTACCGCTTCGAAAGTGTAGATACCGCTCTTATAAAACTCTGTCGCCTTCTCGCTTCCTTTAACGAAAAGCGCCGTCGAGAGCGCGTCCGCGAGGGAAGGGTCGGAGCAGATGACCGCGACTCCGGTAATATCGCTGTCGGCGGGTCTTCCGGTCGAAGGATCGAATATATGACTGTATTTGTTTCCGTCCGCGGTAAAAAATCTTTCGTAGTCTCCGGATACCGATACGTAGTCGCTCGCCGTATACACGTAGCCGATCACTTTATCGGTATTCAGCGCGTCGGTGACGCCGACCTTGAATCCGCTGCCGTTTCCTTTGTCGCCGAATACGCCGACGTTTCCGCCGAATGATACGACACCGTAGCGAACGTCCGTTGTTTTAAGATACTCGATAATTTTGCCGAGAGTGTATCCTTTACCTATAGCTCCGAGGTCAAGCTTTGTTTTTCTGTCGTTCTTCGTAAGATTTGCCCCGTTCAGAGCTATCTTATCGTTACCGACGTGAGAGAGCGCTTCGGCGATATTTTCGTCGGAGGGAACGGAGGGTGACTCGCCCGTTACGTTCCAGAGCTCCGTGACCGTGCCGACGGTTATATCGAACGCGCCGTCCGTCTTTACCGAAACTTCTTTTGAATAGTTTATAAGTTCTGCGACCTCTTCGTTTATGTTCAGATAACAGTCAGCTTCGCCGTTCAGCTCGTAAAGAGGACTGTTCTCGTCCGTTCTTGAAAGGACAGCCTCTTCCTCGGCGGCAATATCCGCGCAAGTTTCAATGATATCGGAGAGATGAGCGTCCTCAAAATATACTGGCTTTTCTTCCTCGTCGGTTTTTCCCGTGTTACGCGCGAGCCTTACCGTGACTTCCGTATCCATCGCGAAAAAGGTCGCGGAATAATACTCAGGCTCCTCCTTTTCGGAAATGTCCGTCCCGCAGGAAGACAGAGAGACGATCATTATTAACGACGTGATAAGCGACAATGTCTTTTTCAGCATTTTAAGATACCTTTCCGAAATAGATCTTATTTGGTATCGCCGTGAGTACGGCTCCCGTGATACATCCGCACAGAAGGGCTGCGATCCCCAACGCGGGGAAATAGTAAAACAGAGATGAGTTTCCGATAACTGCCGCGGCGCAAAGCAGCTGACCGATATTGTGAAAGAGCGCCATCAGCACAGAGAGACCTACGAATCCGATCTTGTCTTTAAAAAGCTTTGAGCAGATCAAAAGGACAAGGAACGACAGAACGGCCCCCGAAAGGGAAAACGCGATAGTCGTGACCCCCGAAAAGAGAAGGGACGATATCGCGACTCGGCTCACGGAGATCAACGCCGCCGCAAGGGGAGAGAGTCTGTAGAACGCTACGACGGTCACGATATTTGCTAGCCCCGGTTTGAATCCCGGAAGCGGGATCAGCGTTGAAATCGGGATCAAAGATTCAACGTAGGATAGCGCGAGCGCGAGCAGAAGCATGGAGGCGGATTCGGCGATGAATCTCGTTTTACGGGACGACGACGTCTGCGTCATTCGGCATCCCCTCCGTTTCTTTACACTCAATGATCAGTTTGCCGGGAAGACAGACGATCGATCCGTGCCTTTTTCCGATAGCGGGCGTATTCACGCAAATTCCGTCCGGGCAGTCCGCTTCGGTAACCGATACCGATCCGTCCGCTATCTTTACAGTATATGAGAATCCGTTCGATTCGAGATCAAACTCATCGTCCTTATCGAGATCAACGTAAAAATCCTTTTCCGTTGTAATTATATGAGCTGCATTAGAACCCGAGTCCGGTCTTGTCATCAAAATGAAAGACAACGCCGTCAGAGCGACAACGGATATAATGATCACGACGTCGCAAACGGTAATTCTTTTTTTGGGAATTATCTGTGACATATCCGCCTCGCAAACTATAAATCATTTAATTATTATACTATATATAGATTATAAAGTCAATTGTAATTTTTAAATAAATATGCCGCTCCGGTAAGCGGAGCGGCAAGCGACTATTTCCAATCGTTTATTCTTTTTACAGAGTCAGATATTATAGAATCGGGATCGTTACGGTTAACTAATACTATTTTTGATTTTTCGTCGAAGGATGCGATCTCGCCGTCCTCGCCGAAAACGGGCCTTGAGGATATCTCTGTGCTGCACGCCTCGGGAATGATGAGAAGTCCTTCGGCGGCAAGATCCCAAAGTCCCTGAGCCCACGGGATCTCTCTGAAACGGCGGCGTAGCCACGACGCGAGTTTTCCGTTTGAAGAGTACATTTCGTCTATCTCGTCGTCGTTTCGTCTGAAAGGCGCTACGACTCTGCCTGCGCAGACGAGCACCATGTTCCGAGCGAGTGAAAAGAGAAGTTTTCCCGCTTCGATGTCGTTGTGATAATTGTATTCCCCCGTGTTGCTTCGACCGCCGAGATTATCGAGCGCGAGCCATACCACTATCAGCTTTTCATTGATCTCGGGGTAAAGCGCGAGCGCGCTCGCGACGTTCGTACAGCATCCGGT
>CADBTH010000070.1 GCA_902797495.1 uncultured Ruminococcus sp. | reverse complement strand
CGTACTTTTCCACGTTCTGAAAAAGCGTGCAAAATAAACGTGAACCCCAAGGCTCTCTTTGTTCGCCTTGAGGACCCCTATAAAAAAACGAGCCGATGCAACCGCATCGGCTCTTTTTTCAGATCACGTAATTGTCGGGTATCGGCGCGCTCATCAGGTCTGCGAGCGTGATGCCCGAAAAGTAGTCTTTAGTCAGTTTATAGTAATCCTTCCACACCGGGAGCGTTTTGCACTCCGCGGCTCTGTCGCACGGAGCGGCGCCGCGCTCAAGGCAGGCGACGGGAGCAAGATCCCCCTCGGTCGCATTCAGTATTTCCCAGAGCGTGTATCTGTCGGGATCTTTTGTGAGGCGGTAGCCGCCGCCCTTACCGTGAACGCTGTCCACGAGCCCTTTTTCTTTCAGCACGGGAACGATCCGTTCAACGTATTTCAGCGACAAGCCCTGCCTTTCGGCAACTTCTTTGAGCGGGATATAGTCTCCTCCCGCGCGTTCCGCAAGATCTATCATTATGCGTATCGAATATCTCCCTTTTGTTGAGATCATTACACAGTCTCCTTGTCCTCATTTAGAACTAACTTGCATGGTAGGTTGGTTATACTTTGACACATTTTCAGCCGTTTGTCAACAGATGATAAAAAACTTTTTGACGGAATATCTTTTAACTTTATTATTGACACGTTAAAGAATAAATGATAGAATAAATAAAATACGTGAAAAGGAGGACGGTCGAATTGGATACGCTGGTATTCATCCCCGCCTACAAGCCGGATGAGAGACTTACAAAACTTGCCGAAACGCTGTGCCGTGATTACGACGTTCTGGTCGTAGACGACGGAAGCGGAAAAGAATTTGACGGCGTTTTCGAAGCAACGTCAGAATTCGCAAAAGTCCTCCGATATGAGAAAAACCGCGGAAAAGGCGGCGCTCTGAAGTACGGCTATTCGAAGATACCCGAGCTCTTCCCGGACGCCGAGTACATTATCACCGCGGACGCCGACGGTCAGCACACTCCCGACGACATTGAAAAGGTTGCGAAAAAGGTGCGCGAGGTCGGAGGGTTGGTGATCGGCTCGCGCGAATTCACGGGAAAAGTCCCCGCGAGATCCGCCTTCGGCAACAGCGTCACGCGCCTCGTTTTCAGGCTCGCCTCCGGAGTAAAGGTCAGGGATACTCAGACGGGGCTTCGCGCTTTCGGAAAGCAGTATCTGAAGGAATTTTCCGGGCTGAAGGGCGACCGATACGAGTACGAGATGACTCAGCTCATGTACTGCGCCGAGAAGAAGATACCGATAGGAGAAGTCGGGATAGAGACGATCTACGAGAACGACAACGAGACGTCCCACTTCAATCCGATCAAGGACTCTCTCAAGATCTACAAGATCATTTATCTGAACTCCTACTTCATGAAAGCGGTAACGTCTTCCATGTTCGCTTTTCTGATCGATTTCATCATCGCGCACGTATTTCAGTTCTTCGTGTTCAAGAACGATCCGATAAGCGGCGACGGGTTTTTTGCAAAGGTCTTTTCCTCCTATTCCCTTTCGATGACGATCGCGTGGCTCGTCAGCTCGTTCGTAAATTTCGTCATCAACAAGAAGTGGGTCTTCCGCTCGAACAAGAGCTTCGCAAGAGCTTTCTTCGGTTTCTACGCGCTCGCGACCCCGATCTTTATAATCAAAGCGTTCGTCCTGACTCCTATCCTCAAGGGCAACAGCTTCTCGTTCACGCTCACCTACGTTATTGTCAATATCGTGATGTACTTCCTCAACTACCTGATACAGAAGAAGTTCATCTTCAAGAAAAAAGAAGATTGACCACCTCTGCGAAAGGACGTACCCTTGGACGAACTGAAGATTATTATCGCAACCAATATAGCCTCTCTCAGAAAGAATAACGGAATGACCCAGGCGGAGCTCGCCGAAAAGTTGTGCTATTCGGACAAGGCGATCTCCAAGTGGGAAAGAGGCGAATCGATACCGGACGTGACGATCCTCAAGCAGGTCGCGGACTTATTTTCCGTGACTGTCGATTATCTCCTTTCATGGCACGACGGCAACGAAGCGATACCCGCGACGAGAGACGCGCAGTCGAAGAAGAACCGTCTGCTCATAACGGCGATCTCATCGGGATCGGTATGGCTGATCGTAACGGCGCTGTTTATAATTTTCAGCATTTCCGGAATACGAATAAACGCCGGCAATTGGATGGTATTCATCTGTGCTGCCCCGGTGTCGCTTACCGTTCTTCTTGTCTTCACTTCCATATGGGGAACGAAGAAGATACGCGCACTTATAGTATCACTTCTGATGTGGAGCATTCTCCTCTGTATCTGCTTTGCGGTTAAGACCCCGAAAATATGGCTCATCCTCATCATCGGAGTGCCCGCGCAGATCATCATTCTGCTCAGCTTCGGTATCGGAAGACGGATAGGAAAATAAATTATGCAAACGTAAAAAACATCGGCGTTTTATGCAAACGCCGATGTTTTTTATTCACTGTATAAAGCTTACTTATACTCTTCGATCAGAGCTTTGAAAGAAGGCAGGGAGCGCTTGATCATATCGGTGGAAACGCAGTACGATATCCTGACGTAACCGGGGCAGCCGAAACTGTCGGACGGCACGAGGAGAAGCTCGTACTTTTTCGCTCTCTCGCAGAACGCCGTGGCGTCCGCCTCGGGAGATTTTACGAAGAGATAGAAAGCGCCGTCCGGATATACGCACTCGTAACCGTAAGACGTGAGATTCTCATAGAGAAGGTCGCGGTTCGTTTTATAGACGGATATATCGGACGTCATGCCGAGGCACCTCGATACGACCCTCTGCATCGTGGACGGCGCGCAGACGAATCCGAGCGCGCGTCCCGATCCGCACACCGCGGCGTAGACGTCGCGGCAGCCTTCCATTCTGTTCGATACTACGATATAGCCGATACGCTCGCCGGGAAGGGAGAGCGACTTGCTGAACGAGTAGCAGACGATAGTGTCGTCGTACATATTCACGACGTACGGAACTTCCGTCGCGTCGTCGTAAACGAGCTCGCGGTACGGCTCGTCCGAGATCAGGTAAATGTGCGTCCCGAACTGCGCCGCTTTCTTTTTCAGCACTTCGCAGAGCGCTTCGAGTCTGTCGCGCTTGATGACGGCTCCCGTCGGGTTGTTGGGCGTGTTTATTATGACCGCTTTCGTCTTCGGGGTGAGCGCATTCCCGAAAGACGCGATATCAACCTGGAACGACTCCGTGTCGGCGGGAACGACGACGAGCTTTGCTCCCGCCGCTTCCGCAAATACGCGGTACTCGGGGAAGAAAGGCGCGATGGCGACGACCTCGTCGCCGTCGTTCACCACCGCTCCGAGGGAAACGGTGAGAGACGCCGCGGCGCCGCACGTCATGTAAATATCGTCCTTCGTGACACCGGCGTCGAATCTGCGGTTGATGTCGTCCGCGATAAGAGAGCGGACGGTCTCGTCGCCTACGGCGGAAGTGTATCCGTGGAGCGCTACCGAATCGCAGTTGTCAAGCAGATCGCGGATCGCTCCGTCGACCGCCTCCGGCGCGGGAACGCTCGGATTGCCGAGGCTGAAGTCGTATACGTTTTCAGCGCCGATCTCTTTTCTTCTCGCGTTTCCGTATTCAAAAATATCTCTGATGACCGAGCGCACTTTACCGAGCGACTCGGCTTTTTTATTGATGTTGATCACTTTGACTGTCCGCCTTTATTCGGAAATAACTTCGATGCCCACGTCCTTCAGGATCGTCTCCGTTTTTTCGTTGTCGTCGACTCTCGCGACGATGCGCGCCTTGTCCGCCTTGTTTGCGATCACGGCGTACATATATTCGATATTGACCCCTCCGTCGTCGAGCGCGCGGAGCACCTTCGCAAGTCCGCCCGCTTCGTCGGGTACCGAGAAGCATACCACTTCCCTGACGTTGAACGTGTGTCCCGCTTCTCTGATTATATCCGCGGCTTTTTCTACGTCGTCCGCGATGATCCTCAATATGCCGAAAGTCTTAGTGTCCGCGATGCAGAGAGCGCGGAGATCGACTCCGTTTTCCGCGAGAAGATCTGTGATGTCGGAGATAGTACCCTGCTTGTTTTCAAGATAAACCGAAATCTGTTTTACAGCCATTTTGTCCTCCTTATCGGCCTCTGTGAGGCGTTATGTTTGTTTGATCCTTCCGTCTTCAGCCTTGTGAGGTCAGTCGTGCAGGCGTCTCTTGTCGATAACTCTGACTGCTTTTCCTTCGCTTCTCGCGATAGTCTTCGGAGCTACGAGATGCACCGCAGGAGATATGCCGAGCATATTTCTGAGAGCCATCTGGAGCGTCTTTTCCTTCGCGGTGACGTTCTTGACCGTGTCGTCGAACTGTTCGGGAAGGAATTCGACGTAGACGTCGAACGTATCGCTGTTGTTGACTCTGCCGAGCTCGATCTGATAGTTGCAGGAGAAGCCTTCTTTGATGAGAACGGCTTCGATCTGGGACGGGAACACGTTGACTCCGCGGATGATCATCATATCGTCGCTTCTGCCCATCGGCTTCGACATCCTCACGTGAGTACGTCCGCATGAACACTTAGTTCTGTTCAGCACGCAGATATCTCTCGTCCTGTATCTCAGAAGCGGGAACGCCTCCTTGTCGAGGCAGGTGAAAACGAGTTCGCCCTTCGTTCCGTCGGGAAGCACCTCGCCCGTGTTCGGGTCGATTATCTCGGCGACAAAGTGGTCCTCGTTGATGTGCATGCCCTTCTGCTCCTCGCACTCGAACGCGACGCCGGGGCCGGACATTTCGGTCAGACCGTAGATATCGTACGCCTTGATGCCCATTAGCTGCTCGATGTTTTCTCTTATCTCCTGAGTCCACGGCTCAGCTCCGAAGATGCCCGCTCTGAGCGGTATGTCATCCGGGCCGTATCCCATTTCCTTGAGCGTTTCTCCGATGTACGCGGCGTACGACGGAGTGCAGCAGAGGATCGTCGATTTAAGATCCATCATGAACTGTATCTGTCTCTCCGTGTTGCCGGAGGACATCGGGAGTGTCAGGCTTCCGACCTTATGGGAGCCGCCGTGAAGTCCCGCGCCGCCCGTGAACAGACCGTATCCATAGCAGACCTGTACGACATCGTCCTTCGTTCCGCCGGTCGCGACGATCGCTCTCGCGCAGCATTCTTCCCAGAGGTCTATGTCGTGCTGATTGTAGTAAGCGATTACACGCTTGCCCGTCGTACCGGAAGTGGACTGGATCCTGACGCACTCGGAGAGCGGTACTGCGAGCATTCCGTAGGGGTAAGTTTCTCTGAGTTCCGCCTTCGAGATGAACGGCAGAAGATGGAGGTCGTCAATACCGTGTATATCCTCCGGCTTCACTCCCTTCTCGTCCATCAGCGCCCTGTAGAACGGGACGTGTTCGTATACGTGCTTTACCTGCTTTACGAGT
>CADBTH010000069.1 GCA_902797495.1 uncultured Ruminococcus sp. | reverse complement strand
TTTTTGGTGGGAGATGGTGGATTCGAACCACCGAAGTCAGTGACAACAGATTTACAGTCTGCCCCCTTTGACCGCTCGGGAAATCTCCCTGGAGCTGGTGATCGGAGTCGAACCAACAACCTGCTGATTACAAATCAGCTGCTCTGCCATTGAGCCACACCAGCATCATTGATATTCGGTTATGCCCCTTGGGGCGAGTGTTATTATATCACATTGATTTCCGATTGTCAACACTTTTTTTGTTTTTATTTATTTTAAAATTATTGATTTTATGCGTTTTTTATGCAAAAATATATTTGTATTCATGATTTATCCCGCGTCCGGATTTGAAAGGAGTCTTTTATGGTAAAGCGTATTGCAGCCGTATTGCTGCTCATATGCGTCGCGTTTTCCATGGCGTCGTGTAATATGAAAACGGTCGAAACGCTCTTCAGGGCGTTTTCGGGCATTCTGCATCCCGGCGCGGATCCGACCCCCGACCCGGGAGACCACGAGTGCGTGTTCGAGGCGGACGGCGACGACAGGATAAGGCTCGTGAAGTGTTCAGTCGACGGGTGCGAAAAGTACGGCAGACCCGACGACGACGGCTCGTTCGCGGAACTGATCGAGGAATACAAGGACTTTTCCGAAAAGAGGGATGAGATCTTCGACTTCTGCGACGAGTTTTCGGAATATCTGTCGAAGGTCGAAAAGTACGATCCCGCGAAACACGCTTACAGCAAGGGCTCGAAGCTTGAAAAGGAGAGCGCGGAAGCGGTCGGAATGGCGGAGCAGCTCGACGAGTACTATTACTACGTGTCGGACGTGACGAGCGCCGTCGATCTCTATTATTACAGCGACGTTTCGGAGTACGGGGATCTCAGCAGAGAAGCTGAGGATTTTTCGGACGAGTTCGAAAAGAAGTATTACGAGATAGAGCTCGCGTGTTACGACTGCGCCTACAGGGAGTATCTGTTCCCGGAATCCGAGGGATGGACCGAGGAGGAGCTGGCGGACGAGATGGAGTACGCAAGAATCCACTCTGACGAGGAGCTTTTGAAGCTCGTCGACGCGATACAGGACGTGACTTACGAGATAGAGAAGCTTGACGACGACATCTATTCTTCCGACGAAACGTGCGCCCTTTATGAAAAGCTGATCGAAGCGAACAATGAGTTTGCAAAGCATCTCGGATATGAGAACTACTACGTTTATGCGATGGAGAACGAGTACGGAAGGGACTACTCCCTCGAGGACGTGGAAGCGTTCACGAAGCTCGTCAAGAGCGATCTTACGCCCCTTATGTGGAGCTATTATATGAATTACAGCGAGCTTCCTGACTCTTTTGAAAGCGGCTTCGTGAATTCCGTTATGTACGGTTCTTTCTTCGACGACCCGGTCGCGTGCGACGCTCTGTACGGATTTCTGAAGAAGGTCGAAGCGGCTCAGCCGGGCGGCGAGTCGTATTACGACAGCGCAAACGACGCTTTCCTGCACGGCAACATCGTTTGCTCCGATTCAGAGAACGTGTACGACGCGGCTTACACCGACTATTTACACGGAAAAGAAGTCCCAATGATGTTTTTCTCGGACCTGTATTCCGACGTTCAGACGATAGTTCACGAGCACGGCCACTATCACGCCGCTCTGACGGACAGTTCGGATCAGGTCTCGTACGATTTCAACGAGATCCAGTCCCAGGGCGCGGAGCTTTTGTATACTGCGTATCTTAAAGAGCTCTTCGACGAAAAAGGCGAAAAGGGATTCAAGGACGTTGAGACGGAAATGATCGCGATCGATCTTCTGACGGTCGTCTACTCGCTCGCCGACGACGAGTTCGAGCGCGCGTTGTACAGCGGCGACTTCGACGGGATCCGTGACCCTGAACGGAAACTCTCCGACGGGGTGAGCCCGGACGAGTACGATTATCTTTACAACTGCATCCTGAACGGATACAGCTTTGAATACGGCGACAGCTACTGGCGCAATTCGGTAACAAAATCCCCGTGCTACTACCTCTCCTACGCCGTTTCAATGGTGGTCTCCCTCGAAATATACGCCGAGGCAAAGAACAGCGGCTTCGGTGACGGCGTCGCGGCGTACCTCGGTCTGTTCGATTGCCCGAACGAAGACGGATTTGAGGACAGAGACGCGTCGGATATCGAGTACTTCTGCGAATATACCGGACTCGCGTCTCCTTTCACGCAGGGCGCTTTCAACTCTATCAAGAACGGTCTTCGCGGCTGAATTTTCAACAAATGAATAAAAACGCTCCTTTGACGCAGACTAATGACGAATCTGTATCAAAGGAGCGATTTTTATGGAACGGGATACCGTAAAACTTCTGAAGGAGTGCGACGCGGGAGTCAAGACGGCGGTGAATTCGATCGACGAGGTACTGTCGGACATCAAGAGCGAGGATCTTCGCCGTATCATGGACGACAGTAGGCTGAAGCATCAGACCCTCGGCGACGAGATACACTCAGACCTGTCCGCTCTCGACGAGAAGGGGAAGGATCCGTCGCCGATCTCGCGCGCGATGTCCTGGATGAAGATCAACTTCAAAATGACGGAGAAGCCGTCCGACTCGACGATCGCCGAGCTGATGTACGACGGATGCTCCATGGGAGTCAAGAGCCTTGCGAAGTATCTGAACGAATACGGCGCGGCGAGCGAGTCCTCGAAGGCTTACGCGAAGCATCTGATCGAGATCGAAGACACGCTTATGAGCGACCTGAGAACGTTTATGTAAAAAGATAAGGGAAGCCGGGGCTTCCCTTGTTTTCATTTTATCAAAGCGAAGTATATCACGACCGCCGCGGCGAGCGCGATGCGGTAATATCCGAACACCGCGAAGCTGTGGCGGCGGACGAATCCGACGAGGAATTTTACCGCTGCGAGGGACACGAGAAACGAGACCGAGCTTCCGGTCGCCAGGATTACGAGCTGAGTCGGGGTGAACGAAACGCCTGCGAGCGCGGATTTTGCTATCTTCAGCGCGGACGCACCGAGCATAACGGGGATGGCTAAGAAGAAAGAGAACTCAGCCGCCGCGCCGCGGGAGACGCCGAGGATCGCGGAGCCTATTATCGTCGATCCGGAGCGCGACGTTCCGGGTATCAGAGCGAGCGCTTGAAAAGCGCCGACTCCGAGCGCGGTTTTACAGTCTATTCTCTCCGCCTCGGTTATTCTGAGATCGCGCCCCTCGTTTCTTTTTTCAACGATTATAAACAGAACACCGTATATAAAAAGAGATGCGGCGATCACGTATTTCGAATAAGGCTCGCGAAAGACAGTCTCGCTGAGTATACCGTCGAAAAGAAATCCGACGGCGCCGGCGGGTATCGAGGCGACGAGAATTTTCCCCCACAGTCCTAACGTACCGCGCCGTTCCTTCTTCGTTTTGGAGAGGGAAAAAGGATTCAGCCTTCGGAAATAAAGAAGGGCTACTGCGAGGACGGAGCCGAACTGTATCACGACGTCGAAGGTCTCCTTGAAAAGCGGGGTCAGGACGGACTCGTCGAGACGCGCGCCGAGGAGCGAGTCGAGCAGGATCATGTGTCCCGTCGAGCTGACGGGGAGCCATTCGGTGATCCCCTGGACTATCCCGAAAAGAACGGCGTATATCAGGTATACGAAATCCGGCATAACCTCGCCCCGCATAATAGTCTTTATCGTCTGTTATATTCTATTTCTCGCCTCCGCGAAGTATGTCTCCTTCTTTTACGGGGACGGGGCATCTGAGCCTGAATATCTGTCCGGGGTGAGGGGTGTCGGCGATCGCGCCGCCTTCCTCGTCCGTCAGAACTTCCGCCGTGAAGGGGATACCGGGACGTCCGACGGTGAGAAGCTCGACCGGGTCGCCCGCGATCAGCTTGTTGCGCTGTACGAACGTCGCGTATCCGTCGCCGTCGGAATCGGAGACGGCGGTCGCAAGGTACGCCTTCTCGCGGATGTATCCCATGTCGTCGACGACGTTAGCCCTCTCGTGAGGGGACGTGAAGAAGAATCCGGTGTCGTACTGTCTGTGGCTTACGCTGCAGAGTTCTCTCTTCCACTCGGGAAGGCACTCATACTTTTCAGGGTCTTCGAAATAATTGTCTATCGCCATGCGGTAGGTGTTCGTTACGACCGCGGTGTAGTACGCGCTCCTGACGCGTCCCTCGAGCTTGAAGCTGGTGATCCCGGCTTTTATAAGCTCCGGCACGTGCTCTATCATGCACATATCGCGGCTCGACATAACGAACGTGTCGCCGCCGCTCTCGACGACGGGAAGCACGTCGTCGGGCCGCTTTTCCTCGGCGATATCCATCGTGATCTCCGACGCGGGGCGGTATACCCACCTGCACGACTGGGCGCACGCGCCGTGATTGGCGTCGCGCCCGATGAGGTATTCGCTCAGCAGGCACCTTCCGCTGTACGCTATGCACATCGAGCCGTGGATGAACGTTTCAAGCTCGACCTCGTCCGGGAGAGCGGCGCGGATATTTTCGATATCCTTCAGCGACAGCTCTCTTGCGAGGACGATCCTCTTCGCTCCGAGACGGTGCCAAGCGAGGCAGGACGCCGCGGAGACCGCGCTCGCCTGAGTCGATACGTGAATCTCGACGTTCGGCGCGGCTTCCTTTGCGAGGGAGAAGACTCCCATATCGGAGATTATCATGGCGTCGACTCTGATCGAGTCGAGGTATTTAAGAAATCTTTCGAGTTCGGCGTACTCGGAGTCCCTCGGCATCACGTTGACCGTGACGTAGAGCTTGACTCCGCGCTCGTGCGCGTATTCTACCGCCTCGGCGAGCTCTTCGTCGCTGAAGTTTGCAGACGCCGTCCTCATACCGAACGCTTCTCCCGCGAGGTACACGGCGTCGGCGCCGTATCTCACCGCCGCCTTCAGCTTTTCGAAATCTCCGGCGGGCGAGAGCAGTTCCGGCTTTTTTATATATTCGGACATATCAGTTTCTCTTCTCCTCGATCATACGGTTTTTGAGCTCCCACAGCTCGTCGGAGAGGTCGACGTAGTAGTTGTGGGGATTTTCAAATCGGAGCACTTCGTCCCACATCGTTCCGATCTCTTCCGCGCAGTAGCGTCTCACCTCTTCGATCGGCGGGAACTCATATACGCATTTTCCGTTTTTGAATACGGGAACGAGAAGCTCGCGCAGACGGAAATCGGTGAAGGTCTTTTTCTTCCACGTGTAGTGAGGGTCGAATATCTCGAGAGGCTCGTCCTCGGAGAACTCCTCGTCGTAGAGGCAGATGAGGTCGGCTTCCGCCTTACCCGTCTCTTTCGAGTAGATCCTGTATACTTTTTTGAAGTGGGGATTCGTGATCTTTTCTATGTTTTCGCTGACTTTTATTTTCGGGGTTATGACTCCGTCCTCCTCGGTCGCGGCGAGCTTGTAGACTCCGCCGAAGACGGCGTCGCTCGCGGAGGTGATCAGCCTCTCGCCTACGCCGAACGCGTCGACGCACGCGCCCTGACGGAGGATCTCAGTGATGATGTGTTCGTCGAGCGAGTTCGATACCGTTATCTTACAGTCGGTAAGGCCCGCTTCGTCGAGCATCTTTCGTATCTTTCTCGTGAGATACGTGATGTCGCCGGAGTCGATCCTGACGGCGCACGCCGTCTTTCCGAGAGGCCGGAGAACGTCCTTTATCGCGCGGATGGCGGAGGGGACTCCCGATTCGAGCGTGTTGTAAGTGTCGACGAGGAGAGTCGGGTTGTCGGGATACAGTTTGCAGTAGGCTTTGAACGCGAGGTATTCGTTCTCGAACAACTGCACCCACGAGTGGGCCATCGTACCGCCCGCCGGAACTCCGTAATCCTTGTCGGAGAGGGCGCAGGCGGTTCCGGAGCAACCGCCGATGAACGCCGCCCTCGCGCCGAGGACTGCGGCGTCTTCGCCGTGCGCGCGCCTCGAGCCGAACTCGGACACCGGTCTTCCGTCCGCGGCTCTGACTATCCTGCTCGCTTTCGTGGCGATCAGCGACTGGTGGTTTATCTGGAGCAGGACGTAAGTCTCGACGAGCTGCGCTTCGATGAGAGGCGCCCTGACTATGAGTATCGGCTCGTACGGGAAGACGACCGTCCCTTCGGGTACCGCCCATACGTCGCCCGTGAATCTGAAAGTCTCAAGGTACTTCAGAAAATCTTCCGAGAAGACTTTTCTTTTGCGCAGGTATTCGATATCCGACGCCGAGAAGCGGAGCCCCTTTATGTATTCTGCAATCTGTTCGAGTCCCGCGGCGACGGCGTAGCCGCCATGATCGGGATTCTTTCTGTAAAAAACGTCGAAATAGGCCGTTTTCTCCTTCATGCCGAGGTCGAAATAACCGTTTCCCATCGTTATCTCGTAGTAGTCGCACAGCAGGGCGAGATCTTTTCTGTCCATCGCGAACTCCTTGTATTAAATAACTTATAATAAAACAGAGAGGAGAAGGTCCCCTCTCTGCTTGTTTTGTTTGTCTTTAATTATTCAGCCGCGTCAGCCGTTTCGACTGTGATATCATCTTCGTCGATAGAACATTCCGGAATGAAATCGTTATCGTCGAAATCGTCCGAGAAGCAACCCTCGTCACAGGTGTCGCAGTCTTCGCCGCAGTCAAACGTGATCTTGAAATACTTCTTGAAGAGCTTGTACGCAGTAATGCAGATAGCCGCAACTGCCGCGGCAACTCCTGCGGAGATGATAATTATTTTCCAAACGTTGAATTTCTTTTCTTCCATAACAAACACCCCTTTTCTAAGTTTGTCAAGCCTTTCGGGCTATCCTTCCGTTTATAGTATAACACATTTTTTTGCAAATGCAATACGCTTTTGCTAAAATTAATAAAAGTTTAACCTGCCGATAACCGGCGCTTTATCCCGATCACGCTTCCCATCGTGCCGCGCACACCTCCGGTCGCTCTGTGAGAGTGATACCTTTCCGGGTCGCACGCCGTGCACGCTCCGCAAATGTCGATCCCGCCTTCGGGTACTCCCGCGGCGGCGAGGATATCGAAGTTCATCGAGACCATGTCTGCGAAATACCGCCCGTCGCGCCGCGCGATATATTTTTCCGCGAAAGCGTTCCCGCGGGCGTCTCTCACTGCCTCGATGAAGTCCTCCTTCACCTCGAAGTGGCACTTCCCGATACACGGCCCGATCGCCGCTTTGAGAGAACTCTTTTCCGCGCCGAGGGAAAGAGCGGCGGCGACGAGATTCTCGGCGATCAGGTGAACGGTGCCTTTCCAGCCCGCGTGCGCCGCGCCGACGACAGGCGCGCCGTCAGCTTTTCTCCCGCAGAGCAGGATCGGGGTGCAGTCCGCGGTGCGGACTATAGCCGAGACTCCCGGACGGTCAGTGACGAATGCGTCGGACGGGGACGGGTTTTCCCGCGTTATCCCTTCTCCCGCGTTCTCTTCCGTCACGTATCTTACGTGAGTCGTGTGATACTGCGCGGAGCCGACGAGCCCTTCGTATGAAACTCCTGCCGCCGCGCAGAGGATCCCGATGTTCTCCCTGACGACGTCGTCGGAGTCTCCTCTTCCGAATCCGACGTTCATAGACGAAGTGTGGGGAAGCGCGCTGACTCCTCCGAGCCTCGTTGAAAACGCGTGTCCGACGTCCTTCTCTTCGAGAAGAGAGCTTCGCCAGAAGTTATTGCCGTAATAAAACATTATTTTTTCTCCGATACAAGGCGGGCTATCTCGCGGTTGATCTTCTCTCTCATATCAAGGATATAGCCGTCGGAGTGAGGATATTCGTCGAACGTCACGGGGTCGATCCCGTCTTCAATGATCTTCATGACGGCGTCCCGTCCGGCGAGAGACTCGAGCAGCTTCATCGCGCGCAGGTCGTAGAGCGCCTCGGTGAACGCCGCGAGGTGGAGCGTTTCGTACGCCGTTCCGTCCGGCGCGGGGTAGACGGAGAACGCGTCTCCCGCGGGAACGAAGAATCCGCCGTCCGTGCAGTGATAGGGGTCGATCGGCTCGACGGAGTACTGAGTGAAGTAGAAGTTGTATCCCCACTGCAGAAATCCCGCGATTTCGTATTTGTAGAACTGCGTTCCGATTATTCTGTTTCTCGCCTGGGGCATCGCGACGAGGCGGTTGGAGACCTTGACGTACTGACAGCAGCAGTAGTAGACCCAGAGGTTTTTAACTCCCGCGTCGAGGTACGCCTTGACGTGGTCTGTCGAGACGACGGGCGTGTCGAGCGCGCCCTTTTCGTAGAACGAGTAGTCGGAGAGCGCGTCCATGATCGT
>CADBTH010000068.1 GCA_902797495.1 uncultured Ruminococcus sp. | reverse complement strand
TCGCAAGGATCGAGGACGCCGACCTTTACGAGATCAGAGCGGAGGTCGAATACACGGACGCCGACCTCGACTGGAACGACAGAGACAGTCGGACGACAGTCGAGCAGAACGACAAAAGCGCGCGCCCCGCGATAGGAAGCGAGCGCGTCTCCCTCGACGGATACGAAAGGATCTACGTCGGCTTCCCGATATGGTGGGGAGAAGAGCCGAGGATAATGGACACGTTCGTCGAGAGCTATGACTTCGACGGTATCACCGTGATCCCGTTCTGCACGTCGGGCGGGAGCGGTATCGGCAGGAGCGGAGAAAACCTCGCGGAGCTCGCAAAGAGCGGCGTGTGGCTCGAAGGCCGCCGCCTCAGCGCAGGAGTCTCTGACGAGGAGATCTCGTCCTGGATCGACAGCCTTAAATAAATTACGGAGGACGGACAGATGCAGATAAAACGTAAGAACAGAATAAAAAAAGCCGTTGACGTGTGCATGACCGTCCTTCTGCTTCTCCTGACGGCGTATCAGGTCACGGGGGAGACGCTGCACGAATGGTTCGGGATCGGTATGACCGTTCTACTGATAGTCCATCACGTGCTGAACAGAAAATGGTACTCTTCCCTTTTCAAAGGCAGATACAACGCTTACAGGACCGTCACGACTGTCGTGAACACCCTCCTTCTCGTCTCCATCGCTCTGACCGCGCTCTGCGGCATGGCGATGAGCGCGCACGCGACGCCTTTCCTTTACGGGATGCTTCCCGTATCGTTCGCAAGACGGTTTCACCTCGCCATGTCGTACTGGTCGTTCATTCTGATGGGGCTCCATCTCGGGCTCCACGTGCCGGCGATGACGGCGGGCTTCAAGTGGAGCGGCAGGGTCAAGACCACCGTCGCCGCCGTATTAGCGGCGGTCGCAGGCGTCGGAATATGGCTCTTCGTCAGAGCAGGGATCCCCGATTATATCTTTTTCCGCACGCCCTTCGCCATGCTCGATTACGACAAAGCGGCGCCTCTCGTTATCGCCGAGAACCTTGCGATGCTGACGTCGTTCGCTTTTCTCGGCGCGTGGATCGCGCACGTCATAAAGACTTGCGGGAACGGAGCAGAAAACAGAAGGAACAGAACTTTCACGGCGGGAACTCTCCTCATCGGAGCTCTGCTCATAGGCGCGACTCTCGTGATCTGCGCCTGAGTGAACTAACGAAAATACGCCTTGACCGAAAAGTACCGCCCGTTCGGGCGGTACTTTTCAGTTAAGAGCGTATTTTTTTTCAAATTCTGCAAGATACTGTCTGTACAGATCGTTGTCTTTATAATCTATACTCTTGTGATATTCGTGGCCGTTGATCCCGTCGCTTCCCGGGTCGATAACGTCTACCGCAACGTTGCTGCAGTGATCCGCTATCCTCTCGTAATCGGTGAGCAGATCGTTGAACACGAATCCGTTCTCAAGAGTGCACTCCTGCCTGCTGACTCTGTTGATATGCCTTGCTTTCAGCTCGTCGCACAGATCGTTTACGATCTCCTCGAGCGGATCGACCTTCAGCGCCGCGGACTTGTCTGAATCGACGAACGCCGCGATCGCCAGAGACGTGATCTCGCACACCGCGCTCTCAAGAGTGCGAAGCTCGGTTTCCGCGTCTCCGGAAAAAGAGATGCTCTTTTCCTGTATTTCTTCGACCGATTCGACGATATTTTTGGCGTGGTCGGATATTCTTTCAAAATCGGACAGGACCCTGAGATATTTGCTGACCTCCTTCGACTGCGCCGGAGTCAGGTCTCCCGAAGTTACCTTATAAAGATACGTTCCGAGCTTGTCCTCGTATCTGTCGAGGACTCCCTCGAGGTCGTTGACTTTTTTGATCCCCGCCTTGCTGTACGTTTTTCTGACCTCCGCCGCGCTCTCGACGCTCTGCAGGGCCTTTCTCGCCATGGAGTCTATGACTTCCTTGCTCTGGCTGATGGCGACAGCCGCGTGTCCGATGAATCTCGTCTCGAGCTTGTCCATATCCGCCTGCTCTTCGACGGCGTCGTGGCTGTCCGGGAACAGACGGCAGACTATCTTTTCGAGCAGACCGATAAACGGCGCGAGGACGATGACGGTCGCGAGTCTGTAAAGCGTATTCAGCAGGGCGATCGAGACCATATTCATGATCATTCCCATAAAGCCGAAGCCGATAGCCGCGTTCAGCGCGTAGAAGACAGTGCCGCAGACGACGGCGCCGAGCACGTCAATTATAAGATAAACGAACGCCGTTCTCTTCCCGTTCGTGCTCGCTCCGAGAGCGCTTAGCATTACGGGCAGCGACGCGCCTATTCCTATACCCATTATTATCGGAAAAGCTATCTCAAAGGTGATGACCCCCGTCATCGACAGCGCCTGAAGTATACCGACCGCCGCGCTCGCGCTCTGAAGAAGAGCGGTTATGAGCATTCCGACCGCTACTCCCAAAAGCGGATTTGAAAAGTCGGTCAGTATCTTAATGAAGCCTTCGTCCTCTTTCAGCGGAGCCACCGCTCCCGACATCGCGCTCATTCCGTACATCAGAACGGCGAATCCGAGAAGGATGCCTCCCAGGTTTTTAAGAGTTTTCTTCTTCGAAAACATCCAAAGGGCGATGCCGATCAGAGCGACCACTCCGGTCAGGATCTCCGTGCTGAAGTACTCGGCGATACCGCTCGAGCCGAGACTGTTGAGACAGAGCACCCAGCCCGTTATGCTCGTTCCGAGGATCGCGCCGAGGATGACCCCGATCGCCTGCTTCACCTTCATAATGCCGGAGTTTACAAATCCGACGGTCATTACGGACGTCGCGGACGATGACTGTATGACCGCCGTGACCCCGGTCCCGAGCAGGATAGCCTTCAGATTGTTGCCCGAGAGCTTGTAGAGGATCATCTCCATCCGGCTGCCGGCGACTTTTTTCAGCGAGTCGCCCATTATGGACATTCCGAAGAGGAACATCGCAACTCCGCCGAGCAGAGATATTATGTTGCCGAAATCCATTTTCTGCCTTTCTTTTGTCGACTTTGCCGTTTACGCCTGTTTTACCATGCCGAGCTTGTTCGTATACTTTTCCGTATTCTTTCTGTACTCCGTACTGTATTCCTCGCTCGGCTCATGGTGGAGCTTTCTGATATACTCGTGCTCGTTTCCGACGATCTTCGAGTTATCGAGACCCAGAACGTAGACCGCGACGTCGGAGCACTGGTCGCCGAGTCGTTCCAGGTTCGTCAGTGCGTTCGAGAAATATATGCCGCCCGCGACCGTACAGCGACCCGCTTTGACTCTCTCGATGTGGCGGTGACGGAGTATCTCGTTCAGGTCGTCTATGACCTCTTCAAGAGGCTCGATCTTTGCCGCGGCTTCAAAGTCCTGTTCGGTGAACGCCTTGTACGAGAGCTCTATCGCCTCTCTTACGGCGTCGCTCATAATGATGAGCTCGGAAACCGCGTCCTCCGAAAGGGTCTGACCGTTTTCATAAAGTTCTTTCGCTATGTCCGCTATGTTCTGCGCCAGGTCGCCGATCCTCTCGAATTCAGTCAGCGTCTGCATCAGATAGTTGTCCGCCAGGTTATCGTCGTCCGTTTCTATGTGAGGAGCGAGCGTGACGAGATAATTGTTCGTGGCGTCCGCCATACGGTCGATCAGTTCTTCCCTGCGGGCGATGCGATCCATTTTGGCGTCGTCAAACGATTTGGGGTCGTTTTTCAGAAGAAGCTCGACCGCGGAGTTGTAGTTCTTCAGCGAGAGCTCGCACATATGCCCGAGAAGATGCTGTACCGAGCTGAGGGCGAGAGCGGGAGTAGCGAGGAGCTGCTGGTTCAGTCCGCGCATATTCTGCGCGATCTCTTCGTCCTCGTCTTCGACCGGACGATCCTTGACGACCTTCTTGGAAAGCTTTATGAGCAGAGGCGTGAACGGCAGGAGTATGAGCGCCGTGACGAGCTTGAAGATCGTCTGGAAGTCCGCGATCTCGCCGCCGTTGACGGGCGACGTCCAAAGATCGGGGAAAGCGCCGGCGAGTCTCATGATCTCGACCGCTCCCATGAACAGCACTCCGCCTATCACGCTGAAAATAACGTGGATGAAGCCTACACGCTTCGCGTCTTCCTTGGTTCCGATACTGCAGACGATCGCCGTCGTGATGCACGTTCCGAGCGCCGCGCCGATGACGTATGCGTACGCGAAATTAAAGTTTATGATCGAAACCTTTTCCGCGGCCGCGGCTCCCGTGACGGTAAGCGCCTGAAGGATACCGACCGACGCCGACGACGACTGAACGATCGCCGTGATGACGATACCGATCAGAAGGCCGTAGAACGGGTTTGAGGAAAGACTTACGATGATATTCTTGAACGCGTCCGATTCCTTGAGAGGATCCATCGCGTTCGTCATATTGATAAGTCCGATGAAAAGGATACCGAAGCCGATCGCGATCATACCGACGTTCTTAGTCTTGCTCTTCTTGACGAACATTATAAGTATTATACCGATGATTGAAGCGACGGGCGCGAGGAATTCCGGTGTGAAAAGATCGAGAAACGCGGTGCCTCCGGAACCGGAGTTGTCCATGAGTCTGATGATCTGCGCGGTTATCGTCGTACCGACGTTCGCGCCGAGCACGATCGCCGTCGACTGCTTCAGATTCAGTACTCCCGCTCCGATAAGTCCGACCGTGAGGACTATGGTCGCGGTCGAGCTCTGTATCACGGCGGTTATGAGCACGCCGAGCAGAAACGCCTTGACCGTGTTCGAGGTCACTCTTTCGAGCGCGCGCTTCAGAGCTCCGGCGGAAGATGCTTTGAGTCCGTCGCCCATTATCTCCATTCCGTAAAGGAACAGGGCGAGTCCGCCGAGCATTTCGATAATCATGATAAAAACGTCCATTTATTTCTCCTGTTATACAGACATCTGAGTCTTTTCTTCTAACGTCGATCCTATTCTTCCCTATTTTATACTATATAACAAAACCAGCGCTTTGTAAAGGGCGGAAGAGAGAATAAATGTTAATTTTTATTTTACAAACATTTGTTCCGAAAATTTGTTCGCAAGTATTGAAATCGTCCGAATAATCTGATATAATATAAAATGATAAATATTCCGAAGGGAGGGCGTCATGACGAGCGCGAGCGACAGGATAAAAGCTATCATTTCAGCTATCGCAAACATAGAGCACCGCATCGATAAAGCCGTTGAAGAAGCGGACGAAAAGATCTTCCGGGACGAGCCTATCGTCATGACCGCGTCGCGCGCGGCGGAGCTCCTTCCGGAAAAATACAGAGAAATGAAGAGGATCGCGTCGAACGAATACGGCGTCACCCTCGGCGAATGGGCTCTCTTTTGTAAGCAGGGGAAGTTCATGGAGGACTTTTCCGACTCTTACGACAAAAAAGTCCCTTTTCTGAAATACTTTCCGACCTACAGACAGATGAGCGACAGACAGCTCCGGACGTATTTTACGTGGCGGACCGCGGTCAGACAGGGCGACGTCGGCGAGACGTCCCTCTCGTACGTCTACGTCTATATGTACGAGCTGATCAATCTGATCGGATGCCGCGACGCGGAGGACGGAGCGGAAAAGCTCCTCTCGTTTACGGACGCGTATTCGGCTTATGACGATTCGATAAAAAAACACGCCCGCAGATGGGCGCACGATATGAGAGTCTATTACGGGATCGCGCCGCACGGCGCCGGCGCGAACGCGGCGGATCTCGCCGCCGCAGTCCTCTCGGAGCCGCACTCGCACACCGAAGAGGAACTGTTCGAAGCGATCGCCGCCGCGTCGACGTTCGACCCCGAAAGATCGAAGCTCTTCAAAACCCATCCGGAAGAATACCGCGCGCTCATGAGCCGCACTTTCACGGCGTTCTCCGACTACTGCGCGAGGACGAGAAAACAGACCCTCGCCGAGCGGCTCTTCGGAAAAGAGGGCGCCGCAAGATACGATATGTTCCCGTCCGCCGTATTCTACGACACGAAGAAGCGAGAGGACAGAGAATACGTTGAGTCTGCAAGGCGGAAATATGTTTGCAGAAAAGGATCGTGGACCATGGTCGGCTACCCGGTCGTATCGAAGAAAAGCTCCGCTCTCGGCTCCCTTATGAAGACTGTCGACTCGCTGCTCCGCCCGTATTTCGGGATGGAGCCGACGAAGCCCGGAAAAACGGTCGTGACCCTCGGCGCGCTCGTCGGAAAAGTCGCGGAGGAATACTTCAGGGAGCGGCGCGAAGCGGAAGCGAGAAATATAAAATTCGATTTTTCAAAGCTCGACGGGATAAGGGATCTCGCCGAGATAACGAAGGAAAAGCTCGTCTCCGAAGAGGAGACGGAGGAGATACACGAAGAGCCTGAGGCAGAAGAGACGGCGTCCGCAGAGCCTCCCGCCGACGACTGCCTCCTGACGGAGGCTGAGAGGGATATCCTCTCGTCCGTTCTGTCGCGCGGCGACGCCGCGTCCTGCGCGAGGTCTCACGGGCTCATGCTCTCCGCGGCGATCGATTCGATCAACGAAAAGCTGTTCGACGTCTTTTTCGACACGGCGATAGAGTTCGAGGGAGACGTACCCGTCGCGGTGGAGGATTATATTGAAGAACTGAAAGGATACGCCGGCGTATGAATGAAAATATAAGGATACCGAAGAGAGTCGCCCAGGCGGTGATCAACTCTCTCAAGGGCGGGGTAGTCCCGAGAACGGGGCTCGGTTATATCGCAGTCGGAAGAGCCGCCGAGATCGACGCTCTTCTTCACGACGCAGCGATCGTCGCGGAAGGCGGCGCGTCGTTCCGATTCATCGTAGGAAAGTACGGAAGCGGAAAGAGCTTCCTTCTTCAGACGGTCAGAAACTACGTGATGGACCGCGGATTTGTCGTAGTCGATGCGGATCTCTCTCCCGAGCGCCGTCTCCACGGAACAGGAGGGCAGGGGCTCGCCACGTACAAAGAGCTTATAAAGAATATGTCGACGAAGACGCGCCCCGACGGCGGCGCGCTCCCGACGATCCTCGAAAAATGGATCTCGTCCGTCATGTCGTCAGTCGCGGCGGGCGGCGAGACGCCGGGCACCCCCGCGTTTGAAGAGGCGGTGCGGCGCGAGATATACAAGGTGACCTCGTCCGTGTCCGAGCTCGTACACGGCTTCGACTTCGCAAAGCTCCTGACCGCCTACTACGACTCCTTCGTCGAAGGCGACGACGAAAAGAAGGCGAGCGTCCTCAAATGGTTTCGCGGAGAGTACGCGACGAAGAGCGAGGCGAAGAGCGAGCTCGGAGTAAACATCATAATCACGGACGACGACTGGTACGAATATCTGAAACTGTTCTCCTCGTTCTTCGTAAAAGCGGGATATACGGGCCTTTTCATCCTCATAGACGAGCTGGTCAACGTTTATAAGATACCGAACTCGATAACGCGCCAGTACAACTACGAGAAGATACTGACGATGTACAACGACGCCCTCCAGGGGAAGGCGGAGCATCTCGGGATAATCATGTCCTCGACACCGCAGTGCCTCGAGGACACGAGACGCGGAATATACAGCTACGAGGCTCTGCGCTCGCGTCTCTCGTCCGGAAAATTTTCGGGAGACGGGGCGATCGACCTGCTCTCGCCGGTCATAAAGCTCGCCCCTCTCTCGAACGAGGAAATGCTCGTTCTCACCGAGAAACTGACGGGGATCCACGCGGCGCTTTACGATTACGAGCCGAAGATCACGACCGAAGACGCGGCGCTCTTCATCAGAGCGGAGTTCTCGAGAGTCGGCGCGGAAAGCCGCACCACGCCCCGAGAGATAATCCGGGACTGGATCGAAGTTCTGAACATAACCTTCGCCGACCGGACGAAGACCGTAAAGTCCCTGGTCGAATCCGACGAGCTCGCGCCGCCCTCTCCCGCGACGGACGGGGCGTTCGAATTCGAGCTTTGAGCATATTTATTATTTGTAAGGAAGAAAAATGAACGTTTTTGACAGATACGCCGAGCCGGTGCAGAACTTCATATACAGAAACGGCTGGGAATCCCTGCGCGCGATACAGGTCGCCGCCGCTGAAGCTCTATTCAATACGGACAAGAACGTCCTGCTCTCGGCGTCTACCGCGTCCGGGAAAACGGAAGCGGCGTTCTTTCCGATAATCTCGATGTTCACCGAGGATGCGCCGTCGTCAGTCGGAGCGCTGTATATCGGCCCTCTCAAGGCGCTGATCAACGATCAGTTCTCGAGACTTACCGAGCTTTGCGAGGAGACGGAGATACCGGTATGGCACTGGCACGGGGACGTCGGCTCGTCCCACAAGACGAAGCTGCTCAAAAATCCGTCCGGCATACTGCAGATAACGCCCGAGTCCCTTGAAGCGCTCCTTCTCCGCAAGCACGCGATGATACCGAAGCTCTTCGGAGACCTCAGGTTTATTGTTATCGACGAGATACACTCCCTCATGCGCGCCGACCGCGGCGGTCAGACCATGTGCCTGATCCAGCGCCTCTCCCGTCTCGCGGGGGTCGACCCGAGAAGGATCGGACTTTCCGCGACCGTCGGAGACCCGGAGGCGGCGTGCAGATTCCTCTCGTCCGGCTCGTCGAGGGGC